>NZ_NFLA01000028.1:0-38301 GCF_002160675.1 Erysipelatoclostridium sp. An15 | reverse complement strand
TCTCCCTGGTTCGAATCCAGGTACCCCAGCCAAGATGACCCGCTAGCTCAGTCGGTAGAGCATCTGACTTTTAATCAGAGGGTCAGGCGTTCGAATCGCCTGCGGGTCACCATTTCAATTAAATTGCCCAGGTGGCGAAACTGGTAGACGCACAGGACTTAAAATCCTGCGGACCTCAAAATCCGTGCCGGTTCGATTCCGGCCCTGGGCACCATGATTGCGGGTGTAGTTCAATGGTAGAACTTCAGCCTTCCAAGCTGACTACGTGGGTTCGATTCCCATCACCCGCTCCATTGCATGTAAATCAATCGTATGATTGATTTTTTTGTTTATTTGGATATTTTTATAGTAATAACGTTTTTTCTTTATTGTTTAAAAAAATTATTATATACTATAACAAATAGGAGGGATAAACAATGGCGGAAAGAATTACTGGACATACTAAGTTAATTGGCTTATTGGCTCATCCGGTTCATCATTCAACTTCACCAATGATGCATAATGAGGCTTTTGCTAAACTTGGTTTAGATTATGCTTATCTTGGTTTTGATGTTGATAATAATACTTTAGAAGATGCAATTAAGGGATTAAGAGCATTAAAAATGGTTGGGGCTAATGTTTCAATGCCAAATAAAATTTTGGTTGCAAAATACTTAGATGAACTTTCACCAGCTTCTAAATTATGTGGAGCTGTAAATACAATTGTTAATGAAAATGGTAAGCTAGTGGGGCATATTACTGATGGGATTGGTTTTATGCAATCGCTAAAAGATAATGATATTGATGTTATAGGTAAAAAGATGACAATTGGTGGTGCTGGTGGGGCAGCTACAGCAATTATGGTTCAAGCAGCTTTAGATGGTGTTAAGGAAATTTCGGTATTTAATGTAAGAGATAAATTCTGGGATAATGCGCTAGAAAAAATTGAAATGATCAATCAACAAACTGACTGTAAAGTGACTTTGTATGACTTGGCTGATTTAGATAAATTAAAAGCTGAAATCGCAAGTAGTCATGTTTTTGTAAATGCAACAGGAGTTGGAATGAAACCATTAGAAGGACAGACATATATTTCTGATGCTTCTTATTTACCAAAAGATGTTATTGTTGTTGATATTATTTATGTACCAGAACAAACAGCGTTATTAAAATTAGCGCAGGAAGCTGGTTGTAAATATATTAATGGAAAAGCGATGGTCTTGTTCCAGGGAGCGGCTTCTTTTAAATTGTGGACAGGACAAGATATGCCAATTGATTATATGAAAGAAATTTTGAATATAAAATAACAAATCAGGAAGCTGGTTTGTTTTTTTATGTGAAAATTAATTATTTTTAAAAGTTAATATAGAATTCATATCCGTGTATAATATGATAGATGAGGTGATTAATATGGCACAAAGATTTGAATTTAATGAAGAACATGATGAATTAGAAGATATGCCACTTGACTATCAAGAAGACGATAGTGACGAAGATACAGATGAAAAAGAGAAAACTGCTAAAAAACAGCGTGGTCGTAAAAAGAAAGTAACCAAGACAAAAAAACGTAACAAAACAAAAACGAAAGTAAAAAAAGAAAAGGGTGGTCGTTCTACTTTTTCTACGATAATAATATTTATTTTAATTGTCCTTATTATAGCAGGTGTAGGTGTTGGTGGTTATTTTGCCTATAATTATTATCAAGATCAACAAAATCAAATAGATAATCTTCAAGAAGAATTAGATAACCAGGAAAATCAAAATACTGATAGTAAAGAACAAAACTCTAATGAAAAACAAAATAGTAATAACGATAATATAAGTGATGAAGAAAATAATTCTCAAAATCAAGAAAATGATCAATTACCATCTTCAGGAAATGACTCACAAAATAATGATAATCAAAATAATGAAGATCAAAATAGTGATTCGAGTGAAGGTACTACTAATGATACTACTGATTCAAATGGAGAAACTGTTAATTAAAGCAGTTTCTTTTTTGTAATATAAAAAAATATTTAAATGTTTTTTTTTATAAAATAATACTTAAAATTGTTGATTTAAGCAATAAATGATAAAAAAATCGAAAAAAATTTTAAATTTATAAAATTAAATTTTATTGATTATAAGAGGATTTTTTGATAAGAGTATAAATAGGGTTAAAAAAATGTAAAATTTTTTTAAAAAAAGTATTGCAATAGTTGAAAATAGATGTTATTATATTAGGGCAGTAGTCGATGAGGCACTACTCAGAAACGAAATAAGCGGGTGTAGTTCAATGGTAGAACTTCAGCCTTCCAAGCTGACTACGTGGGTTCGATTCCCATCACCCGCTCCATATTTTTGCTTGAATAGCTCAGTTGGTAGAGCAATCGGCTGTTAACCGATCGGTCGTAGGTTCGAGTCCTACTTCAAGCGCCATGTGGCCTGTTGGAGAAACGGTTAACTCACATGCCTTTCACGCATGCATTCACGGGTTCGAATCCCGTACAGGTCACCATTTGAAATCATCCAGGACTTAGCGTCCTGGTTTTTTTGTTTAATTGGTAAAAATCATATGTGTTAACCCAATGGCATGATTATTTAATATCCCGGCAATATATGATAAAATCTGGCGTTGGCTAACAGTATAAATATCATAGAAAGATTGAATAAAGAATAAGCGGTTTGAGTCTCCTTCGTAATTAAGGAGCCACTTAACTGATTCAATAAAGTTACCATGGAATTGTGCTTTTTCAACAATTGGATTATAACTAGAAGTGTTTTCTTCTTGATAAATTCGTTCAAGATAGGTAGCGTTATTACGACAGTCAGAAGAATAGTTTATTAATTTGGTCTTTGTTTCATTGTTAGGAGCAATGGTTGCGACTAATTCATAATTAGCAGCAGCGAAAAGCTGATTGTAAATTAAGTTTTGTAAAACTGTATTATTCATTTTATCACCTGCTTTATTATATGCTTTGATTTTTTAAAGATAACTGATATTTTTCAATTGTTAGTTCATAAAGTTCGATATTTAAAAATTCACCACGTTTATAGCCATAATTTTTTAAAGAAACTAGTAATTCAAAGTTATTTTTAACTAAGATTTTTTTACTAGCTAGATTACGACTAAAAACTCGAGCAACAATGATTTTTGTATCATAGTTTGTAAATATATATTCGATCATTTGTTTAATTGCTTGATTCATTATTCCTAGATTCCAATATGGCTGTCCTAGCCAATAACCGATTTCACCACAATGGCTATATATATCGTGACCAAAGGTAAATGATATAGCACCACAAAATATTTGATCAACAGTTATCGCAAATTCGATAATTCTAGAATTGGGCTGGTTAGCTTTATTGATACAGTTTAAAGCATCTTGATTTGTAAAAGGATAAGGGAATTGATCGTTTAAATTGGCAGAAACATTAGGATTGTTGGCTAATAAAACTAGTTGATTTTGGTCTTGTAGAATATATGGTCGTAATTGGATTTTCATTTTGACACCTCTTGTTTAATATTTTTATCATGTTATACTAGGTTATAATAATTTAAGGAGATGAAAAATAATGTCATATCAGATTATAAAATTATTTGTTTATGTAATTTCAGTAATGTTATCGATGTGGAGTTTAAGTTGTTTTAATTATGATAATATTATTCATAAAGGGAAGGTAAGAGAGTTTTATTTGTTTTTTTTAATTGTATCTTTATCGTTAGGATATTTATTAGGAAGTTTTATTTTAGAGTTTGCAACGATTCATTTTTAACATATTATTAAGATCTCTTTCATATAGTTTGATGAGGTAATTATATGAAAGAGATTGGTGTTAAAATTGGAATCGTTTTTTTTATTTTAATCGCTTTTTTATCGATGCAATTTAAATCAAAATATGAAGAAACAACGATTACAGGTAAACAAGAACCGGATAAACCAGTACAAGTGGCAGTAACGATAGATAATAATGTTAATTATATTGATATGGATGATTATTTATTAGGGGTCGTTGCTGGAGAGATGCCAGCTGAATTTGAAATTGAAGCTTTAAAAGCCCAGGTCGTTGCAAGTCGGACTTTTGTTTATAATCGTAATTTAAGTGTTGATAATACTACTAACTCGCAGGTTTATTTGAGTGAGGAGCAAATGAAAGAAAACTGGGGTGATAAATATGATCAGTATCGTCAAAAAATTGTTACGGCTATCGATGAAACTAACGATGAAGTAATGAAATATGATGGTCAATATATAAGTGCGATGTTTTTTTCTTCTAGTAATGGTTATACTGAAAATGTTGAAGATTATTTTGAATCAAGTGCATTACCATATTTAAGGAGCGTTGATAGTCATTGGGATCTAACTGTTGATCCCAGTAATAGTCGCTCAAAAACTTTTTCTCGAGAGCAGTTAAAAGAAAAGTTTGCTTGTACTGACCTGGATTTTAATATTATTGCTTATAAAAAAAGTGGGCGTGTAGCTACTTTGAGCGTGGGTGGTAAAAATTATAGTGGTCGACAAGTTCGAGAAATTTTAGGATTAGCTTCAAGCTGTTTTGAAATTGAATATAGTGATGGTGATTATATTTTTAAAACTTTAGGCAGCGGTCATGGTGTTGGGATGAGCCAATATGGTGCGCAAGGTATGGCTTTAGAAGGTGCTGATTATAAAACAATTTTAAATCATTATTATACTAATATTGAAATTACAAATAATTAGTATAAACCTGATTTTAGTGGAAACACTACAAATGAGGTGAAATAATGAAACTTTTTATAAAGCGTAATCGACGGGTCTTGATTTTTACAGCTGTAGTTTTGTTTTTTTTACTTGGTGTTGGTGTTGTTCAGTTAATTGTTAATCAATATCAGCCTTATAATGATACTGCGGTTGTTAAAGTTGATGAAGGTCAGGAAGAAACAAATGAAAGTAATGATGATCCTCAAGCCCCAGCAGAAAAATTGATTAAACCAGTAGATGATGGTATTGAAATAGTAAAAAAGTTTTATGATGCTAGCTTGAGTGATGAAGAATTAGAAAACGCTCTAGTATATTTTGAAGGGGTGTATCGTCCTAATTTAGGTATCGATTTTGCTAATGATAACAAAGCTTTTGAAGTAAAAGCAGCATGTTCAGGAACAGTTACTAAAAAAGAAAATGATGCGTTATTAGGATGGGTAGTAACAGTTACTAATGAAAATGGAATTGCAACTACTTATCAGTCTTTAAGCGAAGTTACGGTAGAAAAAGATGCTGTAATTAAACAGGGAGATAAAATTGGTACTAGTGGTGAAAATGTTTATGAATCAGAATTAAAGAATCATTTACACTTTATTTTAGAAAAAGATAACCAGGCTATAAACCCTGAAAAATATTTTGATCAAGAGGTCTCAAAAATAGCGTTATAATCAACCAAATAGTGATAATTAAAAAAATTATCGCTATTTGGTTTTTTACCTTGTAAATAAAAAAAATCATGGTACAATAGTTAAGAAAAACAAGGAGGACGTATAATGGCATTATCAAAAGAAATTGGTATCGACTTAGGTACAGCAAATATTTTAATTTATGTCAAAGGTGAAGGTATCGTTGTTAATGAACCTTCTGTAGTTGCAATAGATGAAGAAACAAAAAAACCTTTAGCTGTCGGTCAAGAAGCTAAAGATATGTTAGGAAAAACACCAGGTAGAGTAAAAGCAATTCGTCCCTTAAAAGATGGGGTTATTGCTGATTTTAGAATTACTGAAATCTTAATTACTCATTTTATAAATAAATTAAACTTAAAAGGAATCTTTTCAAGACCAACTATTTTAATTTGTTGCCCTTCAAACATTACATCAATTGAAAAAAGTGCAATTAAAGATGTAGCTGAAAGATGTGGTGCAAAACGAGTATTTATTGAAGAAGAACCAAAAGTAGCTGCTGTTGGAGCAGGTCTTGAAATTTCTAAACCAACTGGAAATATGGTTATCGATATCGGTGGAGGAACTACTGATATTGCCGTATTATCTTTAGGGGATATTGTTACAAGCAGTTCATTAAAAATTGCTGGTGACGTTATGGATGAAGATATCATCAAATTTGTAAAAGATAAATATAAATTATTAATTGGTGATCGTACTGCTGAACAAATCAAAATGCAAATTGGTATTGCAATTAAAGGAATCAGCGATGAAACATTTGAAGTAAGAGGTCGTGATTTAGTTACTGGATTACCACATACTATTACTATTACTGCTGATGAAACTGAATTAGCATTACGTGAAACTTGTCAAACTATTGTTCGTGAAACTAAACATGTTCTTGAACAAACACCACCTGAATTAGCTGCTGATATCGTATCTAGAGGAATTTTCTTAACTGGTGGAGGTGCTTTATTAACAGGACTTGATCGCCTATTAGAAAATGAATTAGGAGTACCTGTATTTGTAGCTGATGATGCTTTAAACTGTGTTGCTAACGGTTGCGGTGTTATGTTAGAAAATACTCACTACGTAAAATAATTAATAGTCTATTAAAAGTACAGTTGATTACATATTGTAATTGATTGTACTTTTTTTAAAATTAATTTGTGACAAATTTTTCATGTTTATGTTAAAATTAATATGGTAGGTGAAAAATGTGTTATTTACATATAAACAAATTGCTGATTTAAATCCAACGGAGACAAGTGTATATCAATATGTAATTAAAAATATTCCAACAGTTATTAAAATGTCTGTTAGGGATTTAGCTAAAGCAACTCATGTTTCGACAGCTACTATAGTTAGATTTTGTCAAAAATTAGATTGTCAGGGGTTTGTCGAATTTAAAACAAAATTGAAATTGTTTAATGAAGGTTTGTTATTACCGGATATTGATGATGAAATAGATGTTATTTTAGAATTTTTTAATTATGCTAGAAGTGAAGACTTTAAAGAAAATATTGCTAAATTTGTCGAATATGTTGATAATGCTCAATCAATAACTTTTTTAGGAATTGGTACTAGTGGCTTGCTTGGCAAATATGGAGCACGTTATTTTAGTAATGTCGGTTATTATAGCCAAGGTATTGATGATCCCTATTGGCCACCGCCAGTAAATAGTGATAGTAGCCATTTGTTAATTGTTTTAAGTGAAAGTGGTGAAACTAGAGAAATAATTGATCAAATAAAGATGTATCAGCGCCAAAATACAAAAATTGTTTCAATAATTAATAAACCCGATACAACAATAGGAAATATGAGTGATTTGTGTATTAATTATTATGTTAAAGATATAATTTTACCCCAAACATATAATATTTCTTCACAGATTCCAGTTCTTTATATTTTAGAGCGAGTAACTCGGGAACTACAAAATAGTAAAAAACGTTCTTTACCATTAAAATTTACAAGTCGTAATTTATAAACTGATTATTTAAGTAATCAGTTTTTTGTTACAAACGATGTAACACATTACAGAAACGCGCGGAAATATTTAAAAATGGGTAATAATGTGCTAATTTTAAGGTATCAAGAAGCACATTTGTAAAAATACATTGATTTGATGTATTGATTAGTTATGTCACAATAAAAGCTGGCCACTTTTATTGATGACAAATAATGTGTTTAAAATTAGAGAAAGGAAAATGATTATGGTAAAGAAATGTTTTAAAAAAGTGACCGCTATGTTATTAGTGGTAATGATGTTAATGGCAACTTTTACTGTGATGCCAGTAGAAGCTAAAACTTTATCATTGCCAGAGTTTGATACTGAAAAAACATATGCGATAATTTCAACAACCACAAATAAAGCAGTTCAAGTAAGAGAAGTAACCTGGAGTGATGCTGGAGCTGTTTATGTTGATGGTGATGTAGTTAATAGTAAAGCAAAAGGTAAGGTTGCTTTTAAAATTACCAATCAAGGTGATAGTCAATATGCCTTTGCTTCAGTTGGAAATAATGGAGCTTTATTAAAGTGTGAAAATACTTTGGGTAATGGAATTTCATTTGTTTTCAACTATGATACTAATGTAAGCAATGATCATAAATTTACGATTGAACCGGTTGAAAACGGGTACAAGTTAAAAAGTTACAGTGGCGTATATTTAGGACTAGGTGAAAATGGTCGTTTAGATAAAGTTGCTGCTGATCAAGCCGAAGTATTTGTTTTTGAAGAAGTTTCAGTTATTGATGAATATGTATCGATTCAAAATGTAGAAACAAATAAACTGGTAAGTTTTAATGGGCAAGAAAACCTACAACCAGTAAAAGTAACCGGTGATATAAATAATATTACTGATGATGAAAAATTTATGCCTGCATATACAACTAATGATAATTATATTATGGAAGATGTTTCTGGAGCGATAGATACTGTTGCTTTTAAATCTAAAAGCAAACCTAATATGACAATTATCTCAGCTAATTGGGTAGATGGGGCAGTAAGTGATATAGTTGCTAAAGAAGCCAATCCAGGTGGTTGGGAATCAATTGTCGTTGAACCGGCTGGAAATGGACAAGTATATTTAAGAAGTTCATATACTCATGAATACATTACTGTAAATGAAAATGAAGAATTAGCATTATGTGATAAAACTGCAGCTAGTTTAACTGATAGAGAAAAATTTGTTATTCATAGTGAAGTTTTTCCTGAAATGATAACAGATTTAAAAATTGATAGTAGTACCAGAACCCAAACTACATTAGACTTATCATGGACTAATCCAGTATGTATTTATACACAAATTGAATTATATCAAAAAGGACCAAGTGATGAGTTTTATAGTAAAATCGCAGATTTAACAAACGAAAGTTCTTATACAGTTACTGGATTAAATCCAGGAAATGAATATAGTTATAAATTATTAGTTATCAATGGTGATAAAAGTGTTAGTACATATAGTAATGAAGTAAGTGCTAAAACTCGAGTTGGTGATAAACCAGCTACACCTACAAATGTAAAACTTGATGAAATAGGTAATAACAAAGTAAAGATCAGCTGGGATAAAGCTGAAAATGCGACTCATTATAAATTACAATGGGCTCCTAGTGCTTATGGAACATATACTGATGTCGAAAATGGTCTTGTTAAAGATGGTACTTCAATTGAAGTAGCATTAACTGGTAATAAATATGAAAATTATTATCGTGTTGTAGCAATCAATAATGGTAATAATGACCAAATTGGTGATGAAGCTGAATATTCTGATGTATCAAGATTTGTTTCATTAGAAACAAATTTATTTGGTGATCATACAATTATTTTTGCTCAAACTGATGATACAGCTCAAATTGACAGTATCTTATTAGCTTTGTTTGAACAACAACATGATGCTAATGCTGATGCTCAATTTAAAGCAGATCAATATCAAGTATATTTTAAACCAGGAGATTATACAGAAACTAGCTGTATGTATTTAGGTTTCTATACTTCATTTAATGGTTTGGGAAAAACTCCTTATGATGTTAAGTTAAATAACGTTGCGATTCCAGCGTATTTAACAGATAATAATGCAACTTGTAATTTCTGGCGTTCAATGGAAAATGTTTCAATTATTAATACTGGAAATGAACAAGGAAAAGCCCAATATGGTTCTTGGCGCGCTGATGAATTTAACTGGGCTGTAGCACAAGCTGCACCATTAAGACGTGTTTATTCATCTCGTAATGTATCATATGATTGGAATTATGGCTGGGCTAGTGGAGGTTATGTAGCTGATAGCTATTTTGAAGGTGATGCTGGAACTCATTCTGGTCAACAGTTCTATACTAGAAATAGTGTTATTAATGGTAATGCCTTTGGTACAACTTTAAATAACTTCTATCAAGGGGTTATTTCTGATAATTTACCAAACGAAGACACTGGTAATAGTCTAGTTAATGGAAATGGATATTCTAACTGGAATATTGGTGATGCTAGTGGTAATCAACAAGTATTTACAAATATCGAAACAACTCCAAAAATTAGTGAAAAACCATTCTTATATATTGATGATAATGGTGAATATCAAGTTTTTGTCCCAGCTGTTAGAGAAAATACTAATGGTGTAAGCTGGTCAGAAGATGATATGGGTGAAGGAAAAAGTATTCCTTTAAGCGAATTCTATATCGCAACACCTGATGATTTGGCTGCTACAATAAATGAACAAATTGCCGCTGGTAAAAATATTTATTTTACACCAGGAACATATTATGCCCAAGAACCAATCTTAGTAAATGAAGATAATACTATTTTATTAGGAACTGGAATGGCATCAATCATTCCTGCAAATGAAGAAGCAGCAATGATTATTGATGATGATGTTACTGGAGTTAAAGTTGCTGGCTTAATTTTTGATGCGGGTGAACATAGTAAATATTTATTAAAAGTAGGAACTGAAAAGAATTCTAATAACAACGAAGATAATCCAATTGTATTACAAGATTTATTCTTTAGAGTAGGAGGAACAACTGATACTCTTACAAAAGCTGATAATGCTTTAGAAATTAATGCTAATAATGTTTTATGTGATCATTTCTGGATTTGGCGTGCTGACCACGGTGCTGGTGTTGAATGGTATGGTAACGAATCTGATCATGGTTTGATTGTTAATGGTGATAATGTTACTTGTTATGCATTGTTCAATGAACATTTCCAAAAATATAACACACTATGGAATGGTGAAAACGGGGCAACATATTTCTATCAAAATGAAACAGCATATGATCCAATCTCACAAGAAGAATGGATGTCTCATAATGGTACTGTAAATGGATATTCATCATATAAAGTTGCAAATAATGTTAAAAGTCACTATGCTGTTGGTTTAGGTATTTATAATGTCTTTATTTATACTGGTGAAGATTATGACTCTTCTAAAGTACAGATTCAATTAGATAATGCGATTGAAGTACCAAATAGTGAAAATGTTTTAGTTGAAAATGCTTGTTTACAAACATTTGCTAAAGATGATGGCGCATTACAAAGAATTAATACAATTATTAATGGTGTTGGTGATGGTGTCAACAGTGGTAAAGATAATGAAACTGGCTTAACTGGTGAGGGATGGTCTCGAAAATTCTTGATCAGTTATCAAAATGGTACTGCTGTTGTTGGTAAAGCAACTGATGGCAGTGATGAACAAAAAGGTAAGTATCTTGGCGTTGAAACAATTACTAATGTTCGTCAATTTGGTGAAGATGGTTTAGATGTTGCTTCTATGCAGGCGCTTTATGATCAATATAAAGATTTAACTCAAGGTAATTATACTGAAGGTAGCTGGAATGAATTCAGCGCAGCTTTACAAGAAGTTGAACGCGTATTATCAACAGATTATTTAAAATATGAAGCTTCAAATAGTGAATTTAATGAAGTATTAAATAACTTTAAAACAGCTATTGAAAATCTTCAAGTAGCTGGTGATAAAACTAAACTACAAGAAATTTATGATAACTATCAAACATTAAAAGAAGCTAACTATACAAAAGATAGCTGGAAAGCTTTTGCTAGTGCAATGGAAGAAGCTAAAAAAGTATTAAATGATAGTGAAGCTCTACAAGAAGATATAGATAAAGCATATCAAGCATTAACAGATGCTTATAATAAACTAGTATTAATAAGTGATGATACTAATACTGGTGATAACGAAAATCAAGATTCAAATACTGATACCGTTAAAACACCAGCAAAACATGATACTAAAAAAGCAGTAAAAACAGGAGATGATAGCTTAGTTGCCTTATTTGCCACAACAGCTCTATTATCCTCAGTCGCTTTTACTTGCGTAAAAAGAAAACATGAAGATTAAAAAGATATTAATAGTTCTTGTTTGTCTGTTAACTTCATTGGTGCCAGTTAAAATAATGGCTCAAGAAAATAATAATCGCTTTGATAGCTGGAAAACATCAGCGATAATTACCCCGGAAGCTAAAGAATTAAAACCGGCTGGTAATATTGATGTAGCTTTCAATCAATTTGCAGTTGATGATATTGTAATAGATCATTATGATATTTATATTGATGGTCAAAAAGTTAATATTGTTTTTGCTGATGGAAAAGATATTTTAAAAACTAGTATATATCTAACTAAGACTGATTATTATCAATTACAAGTAGTTGCCGTTACTAAAGACAATCATGAATTTAGTTCTAATATCCGTAAGTTCCAGATTTGTAAAAAAGGACTAAATATTGATGATAAGGCAGTTAATACTCCAGTTGCTAATATGCAAGAAAGCTGGTATTACAACTGGAGTTATACTCCTTCAACTAACGTTACTGGTTCTAAAGAATTTGTGCCAATGATTTGGGATGAAAATAGCCTTTCCTGGCTAGAAAGTGATCAGGTAGCTAACTATACAACAATTCTTGGTTTTAATGAGCCTGATTTAACTAATCAAGCTAATTTATCTGTTTTACAAGCAGCTAGCTATCAAGATTTATTTACTAAAACAGGTTTACGAATTGGGTCACCGGCAACATCATATCCAACTAATGAATGGTATCAGGAGTATGGTAAAACTGTTAATATGGATGATATCGATTTTATCCCGGTTCATATTTATTATGATTGGGCTGGTGAGGGAATGGCGCAGGCTTTTTTAGAAGCAATCGATACTCTTTATCAGTTATACCATAAACCAATTTGGGTAAGTGAATTTGGAGTTGCTAATAGTGGTTTATATGGTGCCAATTCTAATTATGATGAAGCTAATAAGCAGATAAGTACTTATTTAAAAGAAACAATTGCTGGACTAGAAGCTCGTGATTATGTTGAAAGATATACCTGGTTTAATTTTGATGACGATGATGTAAATGGTGGTAAAACAGCTTTATATGATCAACAAACTGGCCAATTGACAGATCTAGGTAAATTATATAAATCACTAGGTAATCCTAATATTGAAGGTATTGATTTAAATGATGAATATGTAGAAGATGCAGGTTATTATATTGATTTAGATAAGATGATTAGTAAAGCTGATGAACTAATAGCTAGTAGTGATTATGATCAATATATCAATGTTGAAACTTTTGAAAATATTTTAAACCAGGCAAAAGCAATTGATCGTAATTTAGGGTCTAGTAGTCAATTTATAATTGATGATCTATATAAGCAATTATTAGAGGCTTATAATGGTTTAGAAAAACAAGCTGTTACACCAGAACTTCCTAAAGAAGATAAGGTAACAAAACAAACAGAACTTTCAAGTAGTTCAAGTGTTGCAACTGGTGATACTAGTAATGTTTTAATGTTAATGTTATTAATGCTTATATCTTATAGTGGATTTAAATTGGTTAATAAATAATTTTCGATAAAATCTCTTTTAGTTATCTAAAAGGGATTTTATTTTTCCAAAATAGTAAAAAGCAATTTCTTTAAAATGCCTTTGTTATAATTTAGTCATAAATAAAACAATGAGGTGGAAAGATGACAAAAGTATTATTTTTTGATATCGATGGAACATTGACAGAAACTCATGCCGGGGTTCCAGAAATGCCAGCTGGTCTGCAAAGAAAGATGCGTGAGTTACAACAACAGGGGAATTTACTTTTTATTGCCAGTGGACGACCATATGCTTTTATCTCTAAGACGATTTCTGATTTTGGTTTTGATGGGATGGTTTTAGCTAATGGGGCACATGTTGAATTAAATGGTGAGTTTATTTATCAACAGCCAACTAATCTACAAAAAACTATTAATTTAATAAAACATTTAGATGAAAAGGGTTATGAATATATTATCGAAACTAGTCGTGGTTCTTATTTGAATCCGGAATTTAAAGTATTAGAAGAATTTTTTATTAGCTGTGATATTAACGAAGATTATTTGATTACTGATTTTAATAAAGATGATGTAATTGATCAATGTTTGAAAATTGAAGTTAATGTTCCGGCAGATAAAATGGATGAAATTGAAGATATTATTAAAGATGATTTCAATTATGATAAACATGGAACTGAAAATGCTTTTGAAATATATTCTAATGTAATATCAAAAGCAACCGGAGTACAAAAAGTTTTAGAACACTTAAATTTAAATCATCAAGATAGCTATGCTTTTGGTGATGGGCTAAACGATTTAGAAATGATTCAGTTAGTCGGTACTGGAGTAGCGATGGGTAATGCTGTACCAGAGTTAAAAGAAGTAAGTGATTTAGTCTGTGATACCATTCAAAATAATGGTTTAGAAAAAGTTCTAGTTGAATTATTTGACTAGGATATTAAATTAGTACCATATAATAGTGGTACTTTTTTTATTATTAGAAATAGTTTTTGTTATTTACATATTAGTAATTTTTTTTTAAGATAGAAGTAGCTTATAAAAAGGGAGAAGGTAGTATGGCAGCTAAATATCCAGAAATAAAAAAATATATTTTAGAGCAAATTGATAATGGAAAATTTAAAGAGGATGTTATGTTGCCCTCTGAAAAAGAATTTACAGAATTATTTAACGTTTCTAGAATGACGGTTCGAAGAGCTTTTGATGATTTGATCCAGGATGGGGTATTGATTCGTAAACGCGGTAGTGGTTTGTTTTTAGCTAAAAAGAAAATGAGTCGGTCAATGAATCAAATTTCTGTTAGTAAAGATGAACAACTGCATAAAATCTTTAAGCAGTTAACAGTTAAAGTGTTAGAAGTAAAAGTTATTGATGATAATTATATTGCTAAAGAATATTTTAATCTTGAACAAGAAAAAATAATACGAGTTAAAAGGGTACAATTAGGAGATGGACAGCCAATTGTCTATGAAAAAATTTATTTACCACTTAAATATTTTACAATGGTAAAAAAGGAAGAGTGTTATCAAAGTTTTGAAAATGTCATTGAAAAACATTTTTTAATAAAACAACAAGAACTTTCTAATCAAATTATAGTAGAAGCTAAGGTCGCAAATAAAAAAACGTCGTCATTGTTACAAATACCGATCAATAGTCCAATTCTACAATTAAAAATTATTGCTAAGGATAGTAATGATAAAATATATTATTATGGTATTAATTCTTATCCAGGAGATCAGTTTGTATATTGTGGGGAAAGTTAGATTTTTAATCTAGCTTTTTATTTCTATTTTGGAAATTGTCTAGACAATTATAAATGATAGCGTTATATTATAAGTAGGTATAAATTAAAGACAAAAACTTAATGGATTGGAGGTAAAAAGATGGATAAATTATCAGAAATTAAGGAACTTATGCAACAAGGACGGGCTAAAAATGTTGTTACTTTAGTACAGGAAGCTTTAGATGAAGGAATTGAAGCTAATGTAATTTTAAATGATGCTTTGCTTGCGGGAATGGCAATCATCGGTGATAAATTTAAACAGGAAGAGATTTTTGTCCCAGAAGTTTTAGTTGCTGCTAGAGCGATGAATAAAGGGGTTGAAGTTTTAAAACCATATTTACAAGATTCTAGTAACATTAGTAAAGGAACTGCCGTACTTGGAACGGTAAAAGGTGATTTGCACGATATTGGAAAAAATTTAGTTAGAATCATGATGGAAGGTAAAGGAATCGATGTTATTGATTTAGGTACTGATATTAGTGCTGAAACATTTATTGATGAAGCTAAAAAGAATCATGCTGATATTATTTGTTGTAGTGCTTTGCTTACAACAACGATGCCTGAAATGAAAAGAGTAGTTGATTTAGTTAAAGCGGAAAATTTGGATGTTAAAGTAATGATTGGTGGAGCACCGGTTAATCAAGAATTCTGTGATGAAATTGGAGCTGATTATTATACTGATGATGCAGCTAGTGCGGCTGATGTAGCGGCATCTATTTTGGAGGGAAGAGCATGTTAACGAAAGAAAAGAAACAACAGTTAATTAATGATTTTGAAGACTGGTGGGATCATAAATTAGAAAGACCAATTATCCAGGTTACTTTAAAAAAGAAAAATACTGAAAATGTAGCTAGTCGTGGTCAGCTTTTAAAAATGGTTTATGATAATACTTGTCCTGCTAGTAAAGTGGCTAAAAGCTACCGGGCTGTTTATGAATCTAATCTTTATTTAGGGGATGCTTTTCCTAATTTCTACATGCGTTCTACTGGAATTCTTGGGGCAATGCTAGGTCAAAGCTATCATATTGATGAAGAAAGAGGAACAATCTGGTTTGAAGAAATGAAAGGTAAAGAACTTCAGGATATTCGACCTTGCTTAGATGAAAATAATTGGTTATATCAAAGAGGAATGGATTTAATAAAAGCATTCCAGGAAGAATTTAAAGATGATATTGCTTTTGGAATTCCGAATCTAGGCGGTATGATGGATATTGTTGAATCAATGCGTGGTGCTAATAATTCGTTATTGGATTTATATGATGATCCTGATGAAGTTACTAGATTAAATGATGAGATTTATAACGCTTATGAGTTTGCATATAAAAACTATATTGAACAGATTTCTAAACAAAAAGGATTAGGATATTCAGGATGGATATCTTTGTTGTCGCAAAAACCATACTTTATTTCACAATGTGATTTTTGTTGTATGATTGGACCAGCGCAGTTCGATGAGTTTGTTACTGATACTTTAAAAAAAGAAGTTGATTTGATTGAACGTTCTTTCTATCATTTAGATGGTCCTGGAGCAGTTAGACATTTAGATCGAATTATTGAATGTGGTTTTGCAGGTATTCAATGGATCAATGGAGCCGGCTCTAAACCAATTGATGATAAGCAGTGGAGTGAAATTTATCATAAGGTTCATGATGCGGGATTGTTATTACAAATAAATTGTTATAATAAAGATGAGTTGCGTTTTATAGATCATATTGTTAATTTATTGCAGACAACAAAAGGGTTAGCGTTTATTTGTGAAGGTAATGAAGAAGATCGTGAGGAATTTGAAAAGGTTTTAAATAAGTATGGAGTACCTAGATAGGTTAAAGGAGAATTATGATGGATGAATGGTTAAAACAAATTAGAATAAAAAAGAATAAACGGGCAATGCCGGTTTTGACATTTCCAGTGATTCAATTATTAAATACATCAGTTGAAAAATTAATTAGTGATAGTAATTTACAAAGTGAAGCCTTAAAATTAATTAATCAGCGTTGTCATCCTTTAGCTATCATGGGATTTATGGATTTATCAGTTGAAGCTGAAGCTTTTGGTGCTAATATTCGTTTTAGTGAAGATGAAGTACCAACGGTTGTTGGTAGTATTATAAAAAGTGAAGAAGATGCAATAAATTTAAAAGTACCTAAGGTAGGTGCTAAAAGAACCCGGATATATCTTGATGCAATGAAAAAAGCTAAACAGGAAATTAAAGATTGTCCAGTATTTGCCGGATGCATTGGTCCTTTTTCCCTAGCTGGAAGATTATTAGGAGTTAGTGAAGCGATGATTTGTTGTTATGATGAACCAGAAATGGTACATCTAGTATTAAAAAAGGCAACTGAGTTTTTAATCAATTATCTTCAAGCTTATAAAGATCTAGGTATCGATGGGGTATTCATGGCAGAACCGTTAGCTGGTATTTTATCACCTAATTTATGTGATGAATTTTCTAGTCGCTATGTTAAAGAAATTGTTTCAGCTTTAGATGATGATAGTTTCCTTGTTGCTTATCATAATTGTGGTAATAATACTTTAAAAATGGTAGATACGATTTTATCAACTGGCTGTCGTCTTTATCATTTTGGCAATGCCATTTCAATTGAACAAATGTTAAAACTAATGCCTAAAGATGTTATGGTAATGGGAAATATTGATCCGGTTAGTTTAAAAGATGCTAGTAAAGAAGATGTAATAGCGGCTACTAATGCTTTATTAGAAGCTATTGGTGATGTTGATAATTTTGTTATTTCTTCTGGTTGTGATATTCCGCCTTTTGCTAAATGGGAAAATATTGATGCCTTTATGAAAACGGCTCAAGAGTATTATCAAAAATGAAAACAATATTAGATGTAATTCAAGAAAAAGGACAGTTATTACAAGGTTCTTGTAACGGTCATCAAAAATGCGGTAAATGCAAAATAAAAGTTTTAAATGAAAATTTTCCAGTTACCCCATTAGAGCAAAAAATATTAACGCCTCATGAAATCGCAATGGGAATTAGATTAGCTTGTCTACATGAATATCAAGAGTCAATTAAATATCAAATCTGGCAATCTGATATGAGTATTTTAACGAAGATGTATTTAAAAAATAATGATAATATTATTGAAGATGGTTATGGTTTAATTACTGATATTGGGACAACAACAGTTGTTATGTGCTGGGTTGATTTAAAGACAGGTAAAATAATTGCCACTAGTGCTTTTAAAAATCCCCAAGTAGCTTATGGTAGTGATGTGATTTCTCGAATTGAATTTAGTAAAAAAAATCAAAAGCAATTAACAGAAATCTTACTTTCAAAAATAGAAGCAGTGCTCATTGAAAAAGCCGATATAAAAATTAAACGGATGATAGTTTGTGGTAATACGGTAATGACAAATCTTTTTTTAAACTGTGATGTTTCTAGTCTAGGACATGTTCCTTTTAAGATTCCGATAAAAAAGACCCAGATTATTTCATCAAAACAAATTTTCAAAAATATTAACCAGCAGTTTTTAGTATATACATTTCCTCATATTGGACCTTTTGTTGGTGGTGATATTGTTGCCGGGGTTTTAGCTTTAGATATTGATAAAGAAAATAATTTGAAAATGCTTATTGATTTAGGTACTAATGGTGAAATTGTTGTTGGTAATAAAGATGGCATGATGGCAACTTCTTCAGCTGCTGGTCCAGCTTTTGAAGGAGTAGGGATTACTTGTGGTGGTCCTAGTATTCCTGGGGCTATTAGTGAGGTTACGATAAAAGATAATAAAGTAACTTATCATACTATTGATAATAAGGCTGCTAAATGTATTTGTGGCAGTGGCTTAATATCATTGTTTGCAAGTTTAAAACGTAATGATATAATTGATGAGCTAGGAAGGTTTAAAAATTCTAAAAAACAATTTAATATAGCTTATAATATTTATATTACTCAAAAAGATATTCAAACCTTCCAATTAGCTAAAGCAGCGATTCAAGCCGGTGTAAAAGCATTATTAGATGAAAATGGCAATGTTGATCAAATTTATATTTCTGGAGGCTTTGGCAGCCATCTTCAAGTTAAAGATTTAGTAGAGTTAAAAATATTACCGCCAGGGGTTAATGTTGAGTGTGTTAATAATAGTGCTTTAAGTGGCGCCTATACCTTGTTACGTCATCAGGATTTAAAAAGATTAGATCATATTGTAGATGCTTGTAAAAATATTAATTTGGCTGAATATCCAGATTTTGATGATTATTTAATTGATGGTTTATATTTTTGAAATATAAAGTTATTTCCTGTGCGATTTTTCAGCCATATATTGAATATTTGACATTTGACAAGGAACAATATGTATTTACCTTTTTAGAAATTTCACAACATAATCAACCTAAAAAATTAGCTAAAGCGATTCAATTAGAAATAGATCGTAGTGATGAAAATGAATTTGATAAGATTATAATATTATATGGTGTTTGTGGTGGGGCATTGACGGCTTTAAAGACTCGTAGCATTCCTTTGGTTGTAATCAAGGTCCATGATTGTATGAGTATTTTGTTAGGATCAAAAGAAAGATTTGAGCGATTAACTGAAAATAATAAATCGATAGGCTGGAGCTGTTATGCTTTAAAAAAGGCAAATTATACTAATGATAGTTTATTAAAATGGCAAAGTTATTATGATGAAGAAACAATTGCTTATTTAAAAGAGATGTTATCAATTGATGTCAGTTATTATATTTCTTTAAATATTCCATTAGATGATGAATATTTGGATAATGAAAAACAGGTACTTACTGGTGATTTGAAATTTTTAGAAGAAATAATTAATTTGAAGTCTAATGAAATAGTAGATGTATATCCAGGTCAAAGAATTGTTTTATCAATTGATGATAGTGTAATTAAAATTGTTTAATATCGGGTAAGGAGAGTATATGAAAAATAGAGTAAAAATATTAGTAGCGTTATTAGTAGCTATTGTTGTTTTTAGTGGAATTGGAATTTATTTTTATCAAAGAGGCAATAGTGATGTTAAGGAAGTTACAGTAGAAATTATTTCTAAGCGTGATGATTTTAATGAAAAAGAAAACTATAAAACTAATATCGAATATTTAGGTGATTTATTAAAAGAAGAAAATATAGTTACTGACTATGAAGATAGTGAGTATGGTATGTATATTCACGGAGTTAAAAATATGGCAGATGATCCTTCGGCTCAGTACTGGTGGAGTATATCGGTTGATGGTAAAAGTGCTACTCAAGGTGCTGATGCTTTAGTATTAGAAGATGGCAAGACTTATACTTTAGAATTAAAACAGGGCTATTAGATGAAAACTAAAGAACTGGTAACTATTGCTATTTTAGCGGCTTTATTGTACATCGTACAAGTTGCTTTTAGTTTTCTGCCGAATATTGAACTAGTTTCATTGTTGGTTTTGGTTTATACATTAGTGTTTGATAAAATGACATTAAAAATAATCGCTGTTTTTATTATTTTAGAAGGAGTCCAATGGGGCTTTGGTTTATGGTGGTGGAGTTATATCTATGTTTGGCCAATTCTTTATTTTGTAGTAAGGTGGTTAAAAAAATTTATTCGTATTGATGATAGTATTTCCTGGGCAGTGGTTTTAGGTTTTTATGGCTTGTTTTTTGGGATGTTGTTTTCATTAGCGTATATTTTGATTTCGCCATCATATGCATTTACTTATTGGGTATCAGGAATCTTGTTTGATGTAATTCACTGCATTGGTAATTTTTGTTTATGTTTAATTGCATATAAGCCCTTATATGCAATTTTAAAACGATTTAGATAATTAAGATTGTAATTAGTTTTATTACAATCTTTTTTTATGAAAAATGATGATTTTATCGATATTTTTTGGAATATATATTGATATCTATGAACATTATGATATACTATAAGTAGAAGAAATAATATAAATAATTTAAATAATAAAATAGAAATGAGGGATTGGATATGGGATGTTTTGATTGAAAAATTAGTTAGATAATAAAAAATAGGAATATTAAATAATTGAATGATTATTTAATATTGAAAGGAGCTAATCTTATGAAACGCGAAGCATTGAATCAAATAAATAAATTTGTTGATTTTCATCCAAGTCCTAGAATTAAGATTAATATTTGTTTAGAGGGAAATGAAAAAGAAGATAGTGATAATTTGATTTTTGGTAAAAAGATCGTATTAGATCATAATAGTAAACATCAAGAAATTGATTATAGTGATGTTAGTGAAATTCGTTTATCAATGTGTAGTCGTATTTATAATCAAGGAGTTATTGAATATAATCCGGCTAAGTGGTTTGTAAAAATCTGGCAAACTGGGGCTGTTGGAACAGTAATGGTTCATATTCAATATTATTTGGATTTTGATATTGTTTTAAAAGATAATATCTTAAAATTTGAAAATACATGTATATATGATAGTTTGCCGATTATTAGATTTTTAAAAGACAAGGGTGTAGTTGTTAATGATCCATATCAAATTGAAAACATCTTAACAAAGTATCCTGATGCAATGAAATTAGTTAACTTTTTAAATGAAGCTTTTCCAAAAATGGCTAAAAAATATGGCTTAGATAATCCAAGAGGGGTGGAAGCAATTAAATAAGTTAGCTATTAAAAACAAAAAAAACAAGTAAGAATAAATGATGTTTTGATTAAGTTTTGCTTAAGAAAAAACATCATTTTTTACGTTTTTGTTAAAATGATAAAGTGTTTGTAAACTTAATTGACTCCCTTTTTTTACGGGGTAAAATAATTGGCGTACTAGATGTACGACAATTTAATAGGTAATTAAGGAAAAAGGGGATTCAAGATGAACGAGAAATTGAAAAAACGATTTATTGTTTCTTTAGCTACTATTTCATCGTTAGCTAGTTTGACAGTTGTACCTACATTCGCCTTTGGTGAATATCCAGGTAATGATGGTACTAGTAATCTAAATAATGGAATTACAGCTACAACTGAATATCAAAACTGGTATGATAACCAATGGAATAACAATGAAGAAAAAGATACTGGTAAAATTGTTTTAACACCAGGAAGCAAACCTACTGATTTAAATTTTGCCTGGTATTCACAAACAAAAGGAACTCCAAAAGTAAAAATGTCTATGAGTTCTGATATGTCTAATGCATATGAAGTGACTGGAACTGCTACAGATATCAATAAAACTAATGGTTTTAATGATTATAAAGCAAGTAATAAAGTATCAGTTACTGATTATTTACAAGAAAACACTACATACTATTATCAATATACTGTTGATGGTAACTGGAGTACTGTTTACACTTATCAAACACACAGCTTTACTGATTTTAAAGCCGTATTAGTTGGAGACCCACAAATTGGAGCTTCAAGTAGTACTGGTCAAGGAACAGAAGATGATGAAAGTATTGCAATTAATACTTATGCATGGAATAAGACATTAACAACAGCTTTAGGTGAAAATGGGATTGCTGAAAATGCCAGCTTTATTTTATCAGCTGGAGATCAAATCGATTATTCATCATACGGTTCAAATGGTGAAGGTGAATTAATTCGTGAACAAGAATATGCCGGATTCTTATATCCAAGCGTTTTAAGAAGTGTTCCGCTAGCAACAACTATTGGTAACCATGAATCACAAGTTGATGATTATAGTTATCATTATAATAATCCTAATGCTAGTGAATTAGGGAAAACTGAATCTGGTGGTGATTATTATTATAGCTATGGTGATACATTATTCATTAGTTTAAATAGTAATAGCCGTAATGTTGAACAACACCGTGAATTAATGCAAGAAGCCATTGCAAGTCATGAAGATGCTAAATGGAAAGTAGTATTATTCCACCATGATATTTATGGTTCAGGTTCTCCACATAGTGATGTTGATGGGGCTAACTTAAGAATTTTATTTGCACCTTTAATGGATGAATTTGGTATTGATTTATGTTTAACAGGACATGATCACTCTTATGCTCGTACTTTCCAAATTTTAGATGGTAAAGTAATTGAAACTGATGGTGTTGGTACAGATACAAGTTCTGCTTATAATCCTGAAGGAACTTTATATATTGCAGCTGGTTCAGCTTCAGGAAGTAAATTCTATACATTAAATACAACTAAACAATATTATATTGCTGAACGTTCTAATACACCTATTCCAACTTTTTCAACAATCGATTTTAGTGGTGATTCATTAACAATTAAAACTTATGATTATGATGGTAATAAATATGCTAATGATGTAACTCTAACAAAAGATGGTAATGCAACTTCAATTGTTGAAACTAAAAAGGATGTCGAAGCAATTGATACAACTACTGTTACTAGTGGTTCTAAAACAAGAATTGATGAAGCATTAAATAATGTTAATACCGTTTTAGATTCACGTGATGACTTGGAAGCTGTAAATACATTAAGTGGTGCTTATGATTCATCTATCAATGGTAATAATGCAAATGATCCATTAAATTATTACGCTTATGCTCAAGGTGAGTATAAAGATCCTAATTCACAAGCTTTAATTCAAGGATTCTCTACATTATTAGATAAAACATTATATGAAAATGATACTAACACTGCAGTAAGTAAAGAAGCAATCAGTGATGCCTACAACAAATTAGTAACAGCTAAAAATGAAGTAGTAACTAAAGATGAATTTACTGCATTAAAAAATCAATTTACAGCAGCTCAAGATCAAATTGCTAATGCTGTAGTTGGTAATAAAAAAGGTGAATATTCTAAAGATATCGTTGATGCATACGCTAAAGTAGTAAATACTTTAAAAGGTAATTTAAATGAAGCAACTATTACTAAAACAGAGTTGACTAATTTACAAGAAGAATTAACAGCTACTGTAAATGAATTTGCTTCAAAAGCTAACGCTAATGATTTAACTGATAAACCAGTAACACCTACTACACCAGGTGATGATACATCTAAACCAGCTGTTTCAACTGGAAATAAAACTAATAGTAGTGTAAAAACAGGTGATGATTTACAAGCAGGTGTACCACTAATGGCAGCAATCGTATCATTATTAGGAATTGCTGGTGCTAGAATTCTTAAAAGAAAAAGAATTGAAGAATAATAAAATTTAATCAACAAGGCAGCTTGTTCTGCCTTGTTTTATATATCAATAGGAGGTAGTAATGAAATTAATTCAAAAATTTAAACAAATGAGTAAAAAGGAAAAAATAGGTCATGTTTGTGTTTATGTGGCTATTATCTTATTCCTGGTTTTTTTATACTTTTTTAATAGCAGCATTGATAAAACACCATTACTTGATGAAAGCAGCGACGAATTTGCAAGAGCACGAGTAGTAGAAATAATTGAAGAAAACCGTGATAGCGAAGGTAATCAAGTTGGTACCCAGGTTGTTAATGTAGAAATTTTATCTGGTGAATACGAAGGTGAAATTGTTCAAACTACTAATATTGATAGTTATTTATATGGGGCTGATTGCAAAGTTGGAACAAGAGTGATCGTTCAATTAAGTGAGTATGATGGTAGCCTTAGCGCTAGTGTCTATAATTATGATCGAACGAATACTTTAATTTTGATGGTAGCTTTATTTTTGTTTTTATTAATATTAATTGGTAAACAAAAAGGATTAACATCAGCGTTTGGTTTAGTTTTCACATTTATTTGTATTATTTTCTTATATATTCCAATGATGTATATTGGTTTTTCACCGTTTTTTAGTGCGGTATTAGTAGTAATTTTAACGACGATGGTAATAATGTATTTTATTGGTGGTTTTTCAATGAAAACATTATGTTCAATATTAGGAACAATTGTGGGAGTTGTAATTGCTGGAGTTTTTGCTAGTTTATTTGGGGCTATGAGCCATATTAATGGGTTTAACGTTGATGATATTGAAACATTGATTTATATTGGTCAAAATAGTCATTTAGATATTAGTGGTTTATTATTTTCAGGAATATTAATTGCTTCGCTAGGAGCGGTTATTGATACTGCAATGTCAATTGCTACAACTATTGAGGAAATCAAATATCGTCGTCCTGATATTTCAGCTAAAGAATTATTAAAAAGTGGGATCAAAATCGGTGGCGATATGATGGGAACGATGTCAAATACTTTGATTTTAGCATTTACTGGTGGTTCTTTAAGTACGTTAGTTGTTTTCTATGCTTATGATATGCCATTTTTACAAATGTTTAATTCATATAGTATTGGCATCGAAATTATTCAAGGTATTTCTGGTTCGCTAGGAGTTATTTTAACGGTACCATTTGTTTCAATTATTTCAGCATTTTTAATGACAAGAAAAAAAGTTAGTTTAAATAATGAGTTAAAATAGAAAAATACTGCCATAATATATAAAAAAGCTACCGGAAAAACCGGTAGCTAAATTTGCAATAACTATTTTTTCAAAGCAAAATGATGTCCTGGTTTAATGAAATCTAATAATTGAAGTTCTTCTTCTTTGATAGTGGCAACTAAGTTACGTTCACCATCATTTGGGATTTCAGTTAAAACGATTTCTAATTCACCACGATAGTGTGCTAAATTATCATTTACGATTAATACGTCACCACGAGTGAATACTTTTTTATCACAGTCATGATGAGGAATATTTTTATCTACAACAGTTTGATTAGAAGATAAACCAAAGTCTTGAACAGACGCTTTTTCTTTAAATTTAACTCTTGGCATACTAGATCTTAACATGAATGATGAATGATCATAACGATCCCAATGAGGTCCAAATTCATACATGATCATTTGTTCGTTAGCAGTGATTTCTGGAACTTCATCAACACGCATTTCAATTGCTTGGAAGTTGATTTTTGATAAAGCTTCTAATTCTTCATCAGTAGCTGGATAATTACCAATTAAGATATCATCAACATTACCAGCAGCAAGCATTAAACGAGCTTGTAAATCAATTGGTAAACCGCGCATGATTTCTACAGTTGGTAAACCGCAGAATACTTGCCAAGGACCAATTGTATTTTCATTGTTGCTTGAAACAAATGCGGCTGTGTGTAAGTTTAACTCTTTCCAGTATCTGTTGTATTCTTGGAATAAGTCAAAATCTAAACCAGTATAACGTTCTGGGAAGAAGTTGTGGCACATAATGATTTGTTCACGGTTACCACCATTTTTGATTAATAGTTCAACTCCAGAATCCATACTAGCATTGAATTCAATTTTAATATTGTCTTGGTTACGAGTAAGCTGGATATCACCTTGTGTCCCAAAATTTCCATCCATTCTGATAATATCTAGTCCTAAATCAACAAATGGTTTTAAATTATCAGGAGTAGCACCGATTAATTTAAATACTTCTGGATTAGTATCAGCAGCTACTTCAAATCCTAATTCATGAGCTTTTGTCATGAATTCTTTAAATTCCACCAAATAACTTTCGCGCTTATCTTCAGGGATTGATAAGAAACAAGTAAAGATTCTTTTAAACCCTAATTTAGCGGCTTTTTCCATGTACGCGTATACCTCTTCTTTTGGTGATTTATCAGGGTATACTGAAATTCCTAATTTATGCATTTCGTTTTCCTCCTTAATAATATCATTATAAAACTATTTAATGATTTTGTCTTGTATTTTATATAAAAATAATTGATAATATACAAAGATAGGTTGGTGAAAAGATGAATCTAAGTATAATAATGTCATTTGTTGTTACAATGGTCATTTCCGCTATCCTAGTTCCTATTGTTATGAAAGCAGGGGCCCAGCTTGGAATTGTAGCTCATAAAAATGAAAGAACAGTTCATAAAGTAGACGTCCCCCGAATAGGCGGTTATGCAATATATATAAGTTCATTAATTGGATCGGTTATTTTTTTAAAAACAGATCCGCAGATCAATGCTATTTTAATTGCTGGCTTTTTAGTTTTTTTCGTTGGGTTATTAGACGATGTTTATGATCTATCACCGAAAACTAAATTAATAGTTGAAATAGCAGCTGCTTTGATTGTTATTGTTCATGGTAATATTTATTTAAAAGGTTTTGATAATCTGCCTAGCAATTTAGTTCCAGTTATTCCTGGAATTATTACTGTTATATGGATCGTGGGAATTACGAATGCGATTAATTTAATAGATGGTTTAGATGGCTTATCTTCAGGTATATCAATTATTGTCTTGTTTACAATTTCGATGACTTCATATACTAGTGGTCGAACTGATATTGCCTCACTATCATTATTATTAGCCGGTGCTATTATGGGCTTTTTGTTTTATAATTTCCATCCAGCTAAAGTTTTTTTAGGGGATTGTGGTTCTTTATATATCGGTTTTATGATTTCGGTAATTTCATTACTAGGATTTGGTTACAATGTTTCTACGTTTTTTACTTTAGGGGCACCGATCGTTGTATTAATGGTGCCAATTATGGATACATTGATAGCAATAGTTCGTCGTAAAGTTCATCATAAAAAGTTCAGTGAAGCCGACCGAGCGCATTTACATCATAATTTAATGTTTAAATTAAAATTAGGACATCGTAAAAGTGTTTTAGTTTTATATGGGGTTACTTTTTTATTTTCATTAACATCATATATTTATTATTATGATTCAGCTTTAGGAACCCTGATGTTTATTATTTTAATGTTTATTTTTGAATTATTTATCGAAATGACTAATATGGTTAGTCGAAAATATAAACCAGTATTAACGATTATTAATATTTTCTTAAAAAGCGATAATTTACCTAAGATTAAACATCTAGAACGTTATCGAGCTAAAAGAAGCGAACGTAGAAAAATATTTGATCGTTTTATGGTTATTATTTGTTTAGGTGCGGTTATTTTTGCAGTAAGTACATATTTCTATCCTAGTACTACAATTGAAAATCCAGCCCAGTATGTTGCTACACCATATAGTCAAAGTGATTCTAATGAAATATTGAGTGATATTTATAATCGTTTAGATCGTGCTTTTCAAAGTGGTTTAAGCAGTGAAGAGTGTCAGTTAGCAGCATCATATTTTGCAGTTGATTATTTTACGTTAAATGATAAAGAAGAAAATCAAGTAGGTGGTATTGATTATATTTATCCTAGTTTGCAAAGTGAATTTAATTCATTTGCGTTGAAATCATTTTATTTATATCGGGATACTTATCCGAATTTAGAAGTAACTAATTATGAAATTATTTCTTATTCACCTTCAAAAGTTGTAATTGAAGGATTAGAGGATAATGATTATTATAATGTATTGATTTCTTTAGAATATAATGTTGAAGATCAGCAGCTTCCTACAAGTGCTAATATCGTCATGGTTTATGATAGTAATCGTTATTATGTGGTAGGTGTTGATAATGCTTAAGTATTGTTGTAATAAAGAAATTGATAAAGAATTACTTGATTTTAGAAAACGACAAGTTTGTTATAACGGGATTGAAGGAGTTATAATAAATGAAGAATATTTGATAGAAGATATGCAAATACCACCGGGATTTGATGAAACTAGTCATTATATTTATCGGATATATTATAATGATTTAATGATTGGATTGATTGATTATCAAACTGGTTATCGTTATTCAATGCTTCATGATGATGATAATATTTGGATTGGGTTGTTTTTGGTCGATGAAAACTATCAAAGAAAAGGTTTAGGAACAAAAATTATTAATCAATTTATAGAAAAGTGGCAAAGTCAATATAAGTCTATTCAACTAGCATGTATTAAAGATAATCAAAAAGGATTAGCTTTTTGGCACAGTTTAGGATTTGAAAAAATTGGTTGCAGTAAGTATCGCGATTTAGATGTTATTGTTTTACAACGAAATTTATAATTATAAAACACCTCGTATGTTAAATAAGAGGTGTTTTTGACTAGATTTTAAAATATTTATAAAATGCTTTGGCAATACCATCGTTATCAACACTATCAGTAATATCATCACTAATTGCTTTAATTTCATCAATGGCATTGCCCATTGCAATACCATGACCAACAAGCTGAAGCATTTCTTTATCATTGATACCATCACCAAAAGCATAACTGTTTTCTTTTGGAATACCTAATTTTTCAAACATGTATTTACATGCAGTTCCTTTAGTAAAGCCTTTTTTATAAACGTCCATTCGAATTAGTCCGGTATAATAAGGTACTATTGTAAAATCTTCTTTTAATTCATCATAACAAGCTTGTAATTGTTCGATTGTTTTAAATAATACACAACATGATATTGCTTCAACATCTTCAATTTCAAATTTTTCAATTAAATTAGCAGGACGAGCGCTGGTTCCTGAGAACATTTCACGATGATTAATTACCATTGGATCATCTGGGCAAGCACACCAGGATAGTTCATGACCACCAAACATACTTTTGCCATCGTATTTTTTATAAGCAGCCATTTGTTTAGCTATTTCATCTTTAGTAAAAATATCATCGATCAATACTTGATTATTAAAAATAATATAATGGCCATCATTGAAAATATAGCCATCAAAATCAATGTCCTGGATACTACTAGG
Source organism: Erysipelatoclostridium sp. An15 (assembly GCF_002160675.1). Taxonomy (NCBI): domain Bacteria; kingdom Bacillati; phylum Bacillota; class Erysipelotrichia; order Erysipelotrichales; family Coprobacillaceae; genus Thomasclavelia; species Erysipelatoclostridium sp. An15. The sequence goes on along the minus strand of NZ_NFLA01000028.1, from coordinate 8,884 downwards.
AACACTTCCTCTAGCCGTAGCTACAACAATATAATTTTTTTGTTGTTTAAATTCATTTAAAACGCGCATTGTCTCACTAGTTGGGTGTATAATATTATTAGGAACATTGATCATTGTACCATCAATATCAAAAAAAGCAATTTTTTTCATTTGGTTTCTCCTTATAGTAGCTACTACTTTTGATAATTATTATAACAAAAATTTAAATACAATGATGATAGTTTCCTGATTTTGAAATAACCATTAGTTAAGCTATTGTAGTACTTTAAATTAATGCATTTAATTAAAAAGAGTGAAGAGGTAATGAAGGAAGTTAAAAATGATTGATGTCAGCGAACAAAGTAATCAGTAAATCATTGTTTTTTGAAAAAAAATATGTTATTATGTTTTAGCAATGTATCAAAGTATCTATTAGGAGGCATATTATGTTTGAAACTGTTTTAAATGGAATATTAGTTGCTGTATCGATAGCACTTATTATATTATGTTTATTACAAAGTGGTAAGTCTGATGGAATTGTTAATGCTTTAACAGGACAAAGTTCAAATTTATTTGCTCATCAAAAAGAAAGAGGAGCGGAATTGATTTTAACAAGAGTTACTGCTGGATTAGCGATTGTATTCTTTGTAATTGCAATCATTTTACGAATGTCATAATTAATAGGGCTAAGGTCCTATTTTTATTTTCAAGAAAGGAGGAGGTGAAACTATGAAAGAGGAAATATTAGCTTTATTGAAGGATAATAGTTATTTAGAGCGTTCGATAGACTTAATTGCTGCTAAATTGAATTATCAAAGCAGTGAACAGTTCGTTAAACTGGTAAAAACATTAAATGAACTTGAAGATGAAGGTTTAGTAGTTCGTAATAAGTATAATCATTATTATTTACCTAATCAATTTGGTATGGTATTAGGAACATTGACCCTTAATAAACAAGGATATGGTTTTGTAACTGTTGAAAATCAGGAAAAAGATATTTTTATTCCACAAAGTGGTTTGAAAGATGCCTTTAATAAAGATACTGTTTTAGTTGAGATAACTAAAAGTGGTGATGATAAAAAACCTGAAGGAACGATTGTAAAAGTCGTTAGTCGTGGTCAAACCAGATTTGTTGGTGAAGTTAAAAAAGGAAAACGAGAATGCTATGTTGAAGTAGATGATCGTTTATTTAAAAATCCTATTTTTGTTGATCATGCTCATTTACATGGAGCAGTAGTAGGAAATAAAGTTGTTGTTGAAATTAAAGTTTATAAACCATATTTAAAAGGTGATATTGTCAAAGTTCTAGGACATCGAAATGATCCGGGAATTGATGTTTTATCAGTAGTTTATGAACATGATGCACCAGTAGAATTTCCACAAGTTGTTTTTGATCAAATCAGTGATATTAAAGATAGCGTTACTGCAGATGATTTAGATGGTCGCGTGGATTTAAGAAATGAAGTTATCGTAACTATTGACGGTGAAGATGCAAAAGACTTAGATGATGCTATTTCATTAAAGAAATTAGATAATGGTAATTATTATTTAGGGGTGCATATTGCCGATGTTTCTTATTATGTTGGTGAGGGTACACCTTTAGATAAAGAAGCATTTGCAAGAGGAACATCAATATATTTGGTTGACCGAGTTATTCCAATGTTACCGCATAAATTATCTAATGGTATTTGTTCTTTAAATCCTCATGTAGATCGTCTAACTATTTCTTGTTTTATGGAAGTGGATTCTGAAGGAAAAGTTGTTGATCATGAAATTGTACCATCAGTTATTAACTCAACAGAGCGTATGACTTATACTAATGTAAATCGTATTTTAGCTAATGATCAAGCTATGCAATTACAATATAGTCATGTTAAAGATTTGTTTTTCTTGATGGAAGAATTAGCATCGATATTACAAAAGAAGCGTTTTAAACGTGGTGCAATAGATTTTGATGCTAAGGAAGCTAAAGTAATCGTTGATAATCGTGGTAATCCAATTGATGTTGTATTAAGACAGCGAGGAATTGGTGAACATATTATTGAAGAATTTATGTTGCTGGCTAATGAAACTATTGCTGAACATTTTTATTGGTTAGAGTTACCGTTTTTATATCGGGTTCATGAAAATCCTAAACCAGAAAAATTGTTACAGTTTGCAAATGTTGCTAAAACATTAGGTTATACTATTAAAGGTTCACTTGAAAATGTTTATCCTAATGAATTAAGTGCTATTATAGAAGCAAGTAAAGACACACCAGAGCATACAATTATATCTACTTTATTGCTTAGATGTATGCAAAAGGCTCGTTATGATGAACAATGTTTAGGACATTTTGGTCTAGCTGATGAGTTTTATACGCACTTTACATCACCAATTAGACGTTATCCTGATTTAATTGTCCATCGGATGATTAGAAGATTTATTTTTGAAAATACTGTAGATAAAAAGACTATTCGCTATTATCAAGAACTAATGCCAGAAATCGCTGAACAAACTTCATATCGGGAACGTGAAGCAATTGATATCGAACGCGAAGTTGATGATATGAAAATGGCTGAATACATGGAAAAGCATTTAGGTGAAGAATTTGAAGGAACAATAACTTCAATTACTAATTTTGGTTTCTTTGTAGAACTTGATAATACAATTGATGGTTTAGTTCATGTTACAGATTTAACCGATGATTTTTACTATTATGATGAACGTAACTTACGTTATGTTGGTCAAAGAAGTGGTAAAGTATTTAAGATGTCTGATCGAGTAAAAGTCAGAGTAGCTAGTGCATCTAAAAAAGATCGAACAGTGGATTTTGAAATTGTTGGTATAAAATCTAACAAAAAACCTAGAAAAACTGTTATAATAAATAAGCGAAGTGACAGTGAACGTAAAAAACGACGCAACGATTCATCTCGTCATAGAAAACGACATGAAGAACCAGAATTTGCAAGACGCAATCGTAGTCGTTATAAAGGAAAAAAGAAAGTAAGAAAACGTCGTTAATAAAAAAAGGAGAAATGGCTATGAAAATTATTTCTAATAACAAAAAAGCATATCATGATTATTTTATTTTAGATACATATGAAGCAGGAATTGAACTTAAAGGTACTGAAATTAAATCAGTACGTTTAGGTAACGTCAATTTAAAAGATGCTTTTATCAGAATTAAAGATAATGAAGCTTTTGTAGAAAATATGCACATTTCTCCTTATAGTCATGGCAATCGTTTTAATCATGAGCCAAGACGTAATCGTAAACTTCTTTTACATAAAAAAGAAATTTTAAAAATTTCTAATAAAATAAAAGAAGGAGGCTTGACAGTTGTTCCAACTAAGTTATACTTTAATACAGGCAGTAAAGCCAAATTAGAAATTGCAATAGCTCGTGGTAAAAAACTTTATGATAAACGTCAAGATATTAAAGAACGTGATTCTAAAAGAGAAATCCAGCGAGCTCTTAAGAATTACTAATGGGGATGTCCTGGGTTCGACAGGTATATGTCTGACCTTAGCTGCAGTCGAAGGCATTCGTTAAATGCATCAAAAAAATAACTGGAAACAGACAAACTAATTACGCTTTCGCTTAGTCGACATAGACATGAAAGCTGCCACTGTTTAATGTGCCTATAATTAAATAGCTGGTATCATAACTCATAGGATAGTAGCAGTTATAGCTTAGGTAACTGTTACGAAAATCTTATAAGCTCGTTAGGTGGAAAATTGCTCATTGATTGTAGCCTAATTAAATTTATTCAATGAGATAAACTGTAGACGCTTTGGAGGGATTATGCTTGGACAGGGGTTCGATTCCCCTCATCTCCACCAATAGTTGATTACACTGATGTTATCAGTGTTTTTTTTTAATTTATAAATGTTATAATTATTGTTGAAAAGATAGGATTAAGGATATCCTGTTGTTAATAATGATTATAGCGAAGAAAATATCTGATATGATAATTAATAGAAATTTTTTATAATAGGCAAAAATATTAAAATTTTAGTAGTACAGTTTTATTAACTGTATCTGGAGGTGTTAAAATGGCTGAGAAGGTAAGATGTCCGCTTATGAAAGATCAGGAAATTGATCTTTACACATGTTTTGAAATATATACAGTTGTTGATGGTACTTCTCCAAAATTAATAGCATATAGTGAAATTTTTGATAATGATGATTTCGAAAATATATGCAAACAATGTAAGAATCATAGATTAGATTAATATAAGAGGCAATTTAAAATTGTCTTTTTTGAGTTGGAAGATAATAATAGGAAAGTTTTGTTGTAGTAAAAATATTAGAAATTAAGCTTGGATTTTTAATTAAGAAGCTTACTAAAAGTAATATTGAATCAGTAGTGTCGAATTTTTTGCTAAAAGATAGAAATAAGTTGGTATATAAAAAAAGTTATAATTATGCTATAATGCACTTGCTATTGCACCTCCATTCAATAGGTAAAGGAGGTGAGTTTCTATGGGGGCAATCTTTACGATTTTAACTTCTATCATAGCAGGTGTGATTTGCCATCTTATCTGTAAATGGCTCGATAGAAATAGCAAGCAATAGCAGAGCATAAAAAAAGGAACGTTGCAGCGTTCCTTTTTTCGTTTCTATGGCATCTTTACGATTTTTGCCTATAGATATTATATAGTATGTTCTAGTTAAAATCAAGTATACTTTATTTAGTGTTAACACATATTTTTACATATTTTTTTAAGCTGATTAATTTTTGATAGATGTTGATGTTAGAATAAAAACGGACTAGTTAGTATATGGTACAATGTCATAAGCTTAAATCAAAAATAGGAAAGAGGTATATAACAATAACCAAACCAACATTTGCAGATGAATTTAAATAGGAAGTAATTCAATATGTATTTGATTATCTGATGAATCAAAAATAGCTGTTGCTAAAAAGTACGGTATTGCAAACAATGTAAGAATCATAGATTAGATTAATATAAGAGGCAATTTAAAATTGTCTTTTTTGAGTTGGAAGATAATAATGGATAAGTTTTATTGTAGTAAAAATATTAGAAATTAAGCTTAGATTTTCAATTAAGCAGCTTACTAAAAATAATATTGAATTAGCCTTGTTAGTTGTTTTTATTTTATTATTAACAATTGGTAAGATATAATAATTTTAAGAAATATTTTAATGATTAGGAGTTATGAAAAATGGCATTTAAGATAATTGATAGAGAAAACTGGTCCCGTAAAGAATACTTTGAACATTATTTTTCAAATGTTCCTTGTACATATAGTATGACTACTAAATTAGATATTACAAAAATTATAGAAAGTAAAAAGAAATTATATCCTGCGATGCTTTATTATCTTACAACTATTGTAAATCGTCATGTTGAATTTAGGATTGCTTTTAATAAGGATAATGAATTAGGGGCATATGATGAAATATTGCCTTGTTATACTATATTTCATAAAGATACAGAAACTTTTTCTAATCTTTGGACAGTTTATTGCAAAGATTATGAAGAATTTTATAAAATGTATGAAAACGATCTTCGCCAATATGGTAATCAAAAAGGGATGTTTGGAAAACCTGATGTTCCTGATAATTGTTTTACTGTGTCAATGATACCTTGGGTATCATTTGAAGGATTTAATTTGAATTTACAAAAGGAATATGATTATTTATTGCCTATTTTTACGATGGGAAAGTATTATGAAGAAAATGGAAGAATCTTACTACCTTTAGCAATTCAAGTTCATCATGCTGTTTGTGATGGTTTTCATCTTTGTCGTTTTATAAATGAATTGCAGGAATTAATAAATAGTTAAAGATTTAAGATTGGTTAAATTTTAGAAAATGAATTTATGAATAATGAAAAAATAACTATTTTTAGTAGAGCTAAAGATAGTTATTTTTTATGAGAATTTATTTTTTAAATCCATTTTTTACAATATTAATATAGCCATTTGCTACCAATTTTAGTTGCTCTTTAAATGTTGGGATATTTGTACTATCTAAATTTTGTAATGGTTTTATATAAGTATTTTGTACAATTGACCAATAAGAATCTTTTATTTCTAGATTATATTCCTTTTGCCATTTTCTAAAATTTCTATTTAATATTTTATATAATTCCATTGGATCTTTAGTTTTAAAATAAATATCCATTAAGTTTAAAGAATCATCAATACTTATATCTAAAGATGATAGATAGCTAAATAAATTGGATACTTCACTATTATTCATTAATTGCAAAGAATAAGTATCATAATTTGTATTAATATCAAGATAAACAAAATATAAATTGTAAATACCATAATAGCGACCATCTTCACCTTTAGAGCAACATAATGAAATATTAATCGATTTAATATCTTTAACTGCAATTATATTTTGATCGAATTTTATTTGATCATCTAGATAATATAAACCTATATAACCATTATCTTCTGCATCTTTTTTAGGATTAACTATAGTTACTTTTGTTCTTTTAATATAATCGGTTATTTTATTTTCGATAATTTCAATTTTCTTTTTTTCTTGTTGAAAGTATTCTTGTTTATTTTTTAAGCAATAGCGTATTGATAAATCACCAGATAATATTAATTTAATATCATCAATAGAAATCCCCATTGATCTAAGCGTTAAAATCAATTGTAATAATTCAATATCGTTTTGATTATATTCACGATAATTATTTTTGTTTCTTGTCGGTTTTATCAAGCCTTCTTTTTCATAATAAATTAATGCTTGTTTGGTAATGCCAAGTAACTGTTCAACGTCATGAGTTTTCATATTTATCACTCCTAGGCTTAAATTAAACACTATATGCTAACAATACAGTCAATACTTTTAGATAATAATTTTATATTTTTTATTTATTATACACTTTTTATAGTAGCTATGATTTAAAAATGAATATAGTATAATAAATTAGTAGATAAATTTGATTATGGGATGGATAAAAATATATGAGTAAGCGACCTGAATTTAAAATGATTAAATCTTATGATGAGTTTAAAAAGTATTATTGGTATCGTCAGGAATTATCTAAAATATGTAAAGAGCTTAATATTGATCATACTGGAACAAAACAGGAATTGAATCATAATATTGAAGAATATTTTAAGGGTAATTTAATTAGTAAAAAGAAAAAATATATAGTAAAAAATAGCTGTAAAGAAATCTCTATGGATAGCCCTTTACTAGATTGTAATTTTTCTTTCAACGCTAGATTCAGGCAATTTTTTTCAAAACAAACCGGAATTGAGAATTTTAAATTTACAGCAGATATGGCAACAGCATGGCGTAAAGTGAAACATGAACAAAATCATGATTTTACAATTGGTGATATGCTGGCAATATATTATCATAAATCAGATTATGCAAAATATGATAATTCATCTTGTCAATGGAATACATTTTTAAAAGATTTTTGCAAAGATAAAAGAAATGAGCATTTTAAAAATAAAATGAAAACAGCAGCTATACTTTGGCAAATAGTAAAAGAATCTTCATTACCAAAGATTTATACATATGATTTGGTTTTAAAATATAAAGATAAATTAGATGGTTGAATAAATATTATTTGTTATTGTAGGGGCTAATATAATAAGTATTATTTCTTCTGTTATTGAAAATGTGTTTTTTATTAATTTAAATTCTTGTTTTTTAGTTTCGTTTATATTTAGAGTTTAGTATTAAGTAGTGTAATAATGATATTAATGGGTGGATTTTATAAAGAAATACTAATAAAGAATAATAAAAATTATAGTTAAATATTTAGGAGGATATCATTTATGATTGATTATAAAATAGTATGTTTGATAGATAAACCAGAAATATTAGATCATATGGCAAAGTGGTTTAACAAAAAATGGGGTGTTTCATTAGCTTTATATGAAGAAAGCATGAAAGATTGTTTAAAAAAGTTCGATGCAGTACCTCAATGGTATGTAGCGATTGAAAATAATAGAATTATTGGTGGAGTAGGAGTAATTGAAAATGACTTTCATGATCGAAAAGACCTTGCTCCTAATATTTGTGCCTTGTATGTCGAAGAAGATAAACGGCGCAATGGAATAGCTAGTGCTTTGTTACAATATGTATGTAACGATATGAAAAATAAAGGAATTGATACTTTATATCTTATCACTGACCATGTTGGTTTTTATGAACGCTATGGCTGGGAATTTTTTGGTATGGTTAAAGAAGATGTAAATTCTAATATGATAAGGATGTATATTCATAAATAAATCTATATTTTATAATTTGTCTTATAAAAAAAGAAGGATGTACTTTCATACACTCCTTCTAGTATTTTTATTAACCTTCAAATGTTGGACGAACAACTAAATCTGATACATCAACACCATCTGGTTGAGAAATTGCATATAATACTGCATTAGCAATTGTTTCAGGTTGTAAACCGAATTGTTCATAGAATCCTTCAACCATTCTCTTATGATCATTTTCAGCTACAGTATTTAATAATTCAGTTTTGATTGCTCCAGGATAGATTGTAGTTGTACGAATATTTTTACCTTCCTGGTTAGTTTCTGAATTAAATGATTGTAACATTACTTTTACGAAATGTTTAGTTCCGCAATATACTGCATTACCTGGTACTAATGTAGTTCCAGCTCTTGATGATGTAATAATGACATGTCCAGAATTTTGTTCATAGAATTCAGGAATAACGGCATACATTGAATTTAATACCCCTTTGATATTAATATCAACCATGTTTATCCAACCGTTAATATCTAATTCAGACATGTTACCAGCTGGCATAATTCCAGCATTAGCAAATAATACGTCTACTTTTCCAAATCTTTCTTTAGCTAATTTTACAATAGCTTTCATATCTTCTACATTTGTAACATTTGATTTAAGATATGTAGCACAAGAACCTAATTCACTAGCTAGTTTTTCTAG
>NZ_NFLA01000027.1:0-38476 GCF_002160675.1 Erysipelatoclostridium sp. An15 | reverse complement strand
CCACCAGTTACTAAAGATAAATAAGTTTGATTATAAAAAAACATCTTATTGGCATATTTCATATTAACACTCCATTACTATAATATTTAAATAATTTTTATTGTTTAATATGCCAAAGTCATTTTAAAGACAGTTATATTATAACATATAAAATACTATATATTATCTCAAATTTATCTCATTTTTATAAGCAATAGATATACAAAAAAAAAAAGAACCCGCAGGTTCTTATCTTTGCATTGCTAAAACGATTAAACGATCAAGCAATTCAGAATAACTTATTCCAAAATCCTCCATTAACTGAGGATACATTGAAATCTTTGTAAAGCCAGGCATTGTGTTAATTTCATTTAAATAAACTTTATTAGTCTTTTTATCCAAGAAAAAGTCTACTCGACTTAAACCATGTCCATCAACTGCTTTAAATACCTTAATAGCATATTGACGAATCTGTTCTTGAATCTTTTCATCAACTAATGCTGGAATACAAGTTTTACTTTCTTCATCTTCGTATTTAGATTCAAATGTATAAAACTCACCATGTGGCATAATTTGCCCTACTCTAGAGACAATAACATCATCATTACCTAAAACTGCTGTTTCTAATTCAATACAATCGATACATTCTTCTACTACGATATGACGATCATATTTACCAGCTTCCATTAATTTAGCCATTAAATCTGATTGTTTATCACAGCGATAGCACCCTACACTACTACCAGAGCGACTAGCTTTAATAAAACAAGGGAACCCAATTTGTTCACCAATATATTCTTCAACATTACTGATTTCATCAAAATTTTGATCTACTACAACTAATTTATCATCATAGCGTTTTTTTACATACACTGATTTTACTTGAGGAATTCCTACTGTATCTAAAATCTTTTTAGTATAGATTTTATCCATTGCCACACTAGAGCCTAAAACTCTACAACCAACATATGGTAATTGAGTAAGTTCAAATAAACCTTGAATTGTTCCATCTTCACCATATAAACCATGTAATACTGGTAAAGCCACATCTTGACTTTTAAGCAATCCATAAACATCTTCAACCGGTCTGCTATTATCAAGCCAGCTATCTTTCGCTAAATCTGTTTGTTTTTGATCTAAATAATACCATTTACCATCAGTAGTTATTCCTACTAATGTTAATTCATATTTATCCTTATTTAAGTTATTTAAAACTGAAGTACAAGACATTCTTGATACAATATGTTCACTAGATTGTCCGCCACATAAAACTAATAATTTTTGTTTCATGAAAATTTCTCCTCTATTTTAGTAACGACATCTTTGAGTTTCATCCCATTAGACCCCTTCAATAAAACAACATCGTTACTTTGTAAATTATTCTGTAAATAATTTATCACTTCTTGATTATCTTGACAATAGAAAATAGCATCCATTTTCATCTCTTTAGCACCATCAACAATATATTTAGCTTCTTTACCGACAGCAACTAAAACATCAATATTCTTTTTAGCAACATATTCACCTACTCTTTGGTGAATTTCTTGGCTAAAATCACCTAATTCAAGCATATCTGCAAGAACCGCAACCTTTCTTCGATTATATGTTGCTAGTACATCTAAGCTCGATTTCATTGAATCTTCACTAGCATTATATGTTCCATCGATTAAAGTTATTTTATTTTTTAACTCAATAACATCCATTCTCTTTTTAGTTAATTCAAATTCTTTAATCCCTTGGATACATTTATCAATACTTATATTTAATTTATGACCAATCGCAATAGCAATCAAAGCATTTAAAATAAAATGTTTTCCTGGTACCGGTACATAAACAGAATATTTTTTATTTTCATATTCTATTTCAAATTCACTATGATCGTCCTTTAAAATAACATTATCAGCTTTAAAATCACCACCATTATCAACTGCTACTGTTAACAGTTGCAAACGATCAATTTGTACTTTAGATAACATATCATTATCATTATTAATAACAAGGGTGCTGCCATCTTTCATACCAGCAATGATCTCTAATTTAGCCTTTAAAATATTTTCACGACTACCTAACTCACCAATATGTGCCGTTCCAACATTAGTAATTGCACTTATATCAGGATTGGCTATCAATGATAATTCTTCCATCTCTTTAAGATGATTCATTCCCATTTCTAATACCATTACTTGTTCATCTTGCAATCTTAAAATCGTTAACGGCAAACCAATATTATTATTATAATTTCCTTCTGTTTTTAATGTTCGATATTGTTGTTTAATAACACTATATACCATATCCCGGGTACTAGTTTTACCAACACTACCTGTAATCCCTACGACAATAACATCACGATGATTTCTTAAATAATGTGCCATATCCTGTAAGGCTTTTAAAGTATCTTTTACTAAGATAACAATATGTTTATTATCATCAATTACTCGATCTGTAATAATAGCACTAGCACCATTATCAAAAGCACTTTGTATAAAATCGTGACCATCAAAACGTTCACCAATAATTGGAATATACATCATGCCATTACTTACTTTTCGACTATCTTGACTAAACCCTGTAATTTCTAATTCGCTATCTCCACTAAGTAATTTACCATCAGTAGCTGCTAGTATTTCTTTTACTTTCATCTTCTACTTAAACCTCATTTCCTATTAATCCTGATTGATTTTCAGTTAATGATTTACTAGTTCCATCAAGATTAACAATTTGATATGAAAATTGATTATAGTCTTCAGTTGATAATACTAATAATTGTTCACCGATAACTTCAAATGTCATATCAGTGATACTTGTATATATTTCTTCAACATTTTTACCATCACGATCCATTTGATATAGTGTATTATCTTCTTGAACGATCAATTTATCACCAATCATATTGATAAGTTCCAAATTAGCACTTTCATAAATCAGCTTCTCGTCACCATCTAGATTACAACGCATTACTCCTTGATCAGTTAAATAATACAAATACACTCCATCATAAGTATATAAAGAAGTATTTTCACCTAACACTTGTTTATCCTTACCTTCTAAAGATATCGAAATCAATTCATTATCTAGATTAGTATAAAAAATCCGTTTTTCTTTTTGATCAACCATTAAACAATAAGAAACTTCATCATTAATTTTAGTATCCTGATTACTACTTAAGTCTAAACAATGAATCGATTCATTATCTTCATCATTTTGATAATAAACTAAATTATCAATTTTATGAACATAATAAACATTCATCAATAATACATCTTCTTGTCGTGAAACCTTATCCATTTTAATATAATTATTATCAGCATCTAAGTAATAATAATTATTTTCATCTTCACTAAATGCCGTATAATAACCATCTAAAACAACTTCCTGACTAGAATAATCACTATTAAATTTTACTAACTGTTGATTGATCGTAATATAAATATTTTCATTCTGGATAGAACTAATCCCTAAATAATTGATATTTGTCGCTTGACTATAAAGACCATCTTTTGCTTCAGCTGAAATACCAGAGCCATTACCAGAATCACTAGTAGTAGTTTCATTAGAACTTTTAACTTCCATATCATCAAGATACATGTGCATTGGCACTGTAATTAAAGCTAAAACAATAAAAATAGCCCAGATTTTTTTATCTAACCAATAGTTTTTCGTATCAGCCTCACTCTTTTCTACTGGTGTACCACATTCAGGGCAAAATAAATCTTCATCATTTAAAACCGTACCGCATTTTTTGCATTTTATCATCAAATCACCTACTTTTTTAATGATTTCATTTTACCATATTGCATTTATGAAAAAAAGACTTAACTCTAAATGGGCTAAGCCTTTTATAATCCATATCATTAATTCATTAACGTATCTAACGAACAAATTTGACCATCAGTTGTAGCAATATACCAGCTATAACCACTATCATAACGGTTAAATAAAACATATTCTCCTAAGATATTAAAACTATCAACACCATCAACAATTTCAGTATAACTTTCATCTTCAAAGTTATAATACATTAAATTCTCATTATCATCTAAATACACAATTCCATCATCAACAACCGTAAATTCATATAACGAATCTTCAATTTGTATACTCTCACTGTCATCACTTAAATTATAAACGTTAACTCCATAAATACTTTGATAATACAACAATGATCCATCAACATAAAAGTTTGAATAACAACTAATATAATATTCACCAACAACGTTACCATTTAAATCCATTGTTTGAATCTTTTCACCATCAGCTAAATAAACAAGCTCACTATTTACATCAAAGAAAAAACCATAAGTATAATCATCATACAAACAAGTAGAGGTATTATTGCTATACAAATATAGCTCATTATTGCTATTAGTAGTATAGATAAATCGTCCCTGACCTATTGGCAGCACTGTATTTTTATTAAACAAGAATACTTCCTCTTGATTAGTTAAATTATAACAATAATATTCATCATAATAACCACAATATAAATTATCCCCTTCTACATACAAAGATGTACTACCAGGTACTGTTAATGTATTAATTGTTGCTAATTCATTATCTGTAACATAAACATTATCCTCATAGCCAAAATAAATTTGGTCATTATTAAAATACACATGATTGTCTTGATTATAATTACCAGCATTTTCTAATGGTGTATTTGTTTCAGTAATATTAGCTGTAGTGAAGTCATCTGATAAAACAGCTCTTTCAGTTGTTGTTTCTTCAAAACTAAAATCATTATCAATAAAGTTAATAAGTATTTCAAATAAAAAACTACCAACTGTAATCAACAAAGTAAGTCCAGCAATAATATTAGGAATTCTTGATTTATTAGTTTTTTTCTTACGACGATCTCTTCTAAAATTTAAGGCATTACGTGCTTCTTCAAACCTTCTTTTTATCTCTTCATTGCCTATTTTATAATCATACATTTCCAATGGCTGGAAAGAAGGAATTTTAGTTTTACTTTTGCTATTAGTATGTACATTTCTAATTTTTTGATTGGAATTATTTATTGTTTTTTGATTATTATAACTAACTGTTGTTTTATTATTTTTAGGAAAATTATGATTATTAACATAATATTTAGAAACATCTGTTGTACTTTGTTTAATCAATGGGTTACCACAATTGTTACAACGAATCTGATTGTAATGAATCCGTTTTTGACATACTGGACAAACTTTCTTTTTCTTATACGATTGTCCACATAACGGACAAGTCAAACTGTTTTTAAAATGATAACCACAATTATTGCATATCATTATATCACTCTCCCCCCACATTATATGATTTTAACGAAATTTTATTATCGACAAAATATACCCTTTGTTTTATTTTATCACAAATAAAAATATCCTGCTATCTTCTAACTAAATAACCATATTAATGATTACACATAGTAAAGGAATCGTAAACAATGATAATGCGGTTGATAAAAAGACAATTTCTACTGCCAGTTTAGAATCCCCATTATATTTTTCTGCTAAGATGGCTGTTGTACTACCAGCTGGCATCCCGGCTAATACCGTAGCTACTGAAGTTACTAATGGTGGTAATGAAGCCAAAGTACATCCAGTTAAAACTACTAGTGGAATTATTATTAATCTGATAAAACTATAATAAATAGTTAAATAACTAATTACATCACGAAAACGAATTTCCGCTAAAATTCCTCCAATTACAAGCATCGATAAAACCATTGTACAATTACTTAACGACTGAATAGAAACAGTAAGAAAATTAGGTAATTGAACTTGACTAATCATAATAATCATCCCAATAACTACGGCAATAATACAAGGATGAGTAATAACTTTTTTAACTACATCTTTTCCTTTAGCGTTAGTAAAACAAGCCACGCCCCCCGACCACATGACAATTCGCTGTGGAATTAGATATATTGAAGCAAACAGTAAGCCATCTAAGCCATATAATCCTTGGATTAAAGGTGAACCCATAAATCCCGCATTAGAACAAATCGTTCCATACTGTAAAACACTTTGTTGTCTTGACGAAGCTTTATAAAAAAAGTATTTACCAAAAATCTGACAAGCTAATTGAATAACTATCGATACAATTAGTATTTCTAAACCACTAATAATAATTTCACTATTCATTTCAATCATAAAAGAATAAATAATATTCGCTGGTAAAATTATATTAATGACTAAATCCGTTAAACTTTTACGATTTTCTTTTGAAATGATGTTTAACTTTCTTAAAATATAACCAATAATAATGAAAATAAATATTTCAATTTGTAAATCTATTAAGTTATTAAAATCAACCATAATATCACCCCATTGTTTGTATCTTACCGTAAAAAAATAATTTAGTCATCAAAAATATGCAATTACTGTTATAATAACTATCAGGTGAGATGATGAAAAAAAATTATGTTTATATTGTCGAATGTAATGATCATAGCTATTATACTGGCTGGACCACTGATTTAAAAAAGCGAATTGCCACTCATAATAATGGTCATGGTGCTAAATACACCCGTGCTAGACGACCAGTAAAATTAGTTTACTTTGAAGAATTCATTGATAAAAGCAGTGCTTTGAAAAGAGAATATTTTATAAAACAATTATCCCATAAACAAAAAGAAGCATTGATTAATAAAAATGTTAGTCTTGACTAATTGGCAAGTCTATAACAACGTGTTATACTAAATTAAAAGAAAGAAGGCAAGATATGAAAATAAATAGAAACGATCCCTGCTGGTGTGGGAGTGAAAAAAAATATAAAAAATGTCACTTACAATTTGATGAAAAACTAAAAGAATTAAAATTAGCTGGTAAAAAGATACCAACTAGAAAAATGATCAAAAACGAAGCTCAAATCGAAGGTATTCGTAAAGCAGCTGCAATTAACTCAGGTTTACTTGACTATATCGAAGAACATATTCACGCTGGAATGGCAACTGAAGAAATTGATATTATGGCTAAAGAATATACTGAAAAATATCATGCAACTTGTGCTGACTATCAATACATGGGTTTCCCTAAACACATCTGTGTTTCTATTAACGATGTTGTTTGTCATGGTATTCCTAGCAAAGATATCATTTTACAAGAAGGTGATATTGTCAACGTCGATGCAACAACTATGTTAGATGGTTACTATGCTGATGCTTCAAGAATGTTCATGATTGGAAATGTTAGTCCTGAAGCAAAAAAACTAGTTGAAGATACTAAAAAAGCATTAGAAATCGGAATTGCTTCAATTGTTCCTTATCAAAGCTGTGTTGGTGATATTGGTAAAGCTATTGAAACTTTTGCTAAAGCTAATAATTATAGTGTTGTTCGTGAATTCTGTGGTCACGGTGTTGGTTTAGCGATTCATGAAGATCCTTATGTCTTCCATTTTGAACCAAATGAAAGAACAGTGACTTTAGTTCCAGGAATGGTTTTTACGATTGAACCAATGTTGAATCTTGGTAAACGTGATGTTTTTGTTGATGCTGATGATGAATGGACAGTTTACACTGAAGATGGATCGCTTTCAGCTCAATGGGAACATACATTATTAGTTACTGAAGATGGTGTTGAAATTATTTCTAAATAATAAATAATAAAGATGATTTTATTGAAAGTAATAAAATCATCTTTTTATTTTAATCAACATTGATTACTACATATTCACTTGGAGCCCCGGTTTTAATTGGATAGCGCCATCCAGCAATTCCACTAGTAGTAATCGCTGTAAAATCACCAATATTTCTTTGCCCATAGACAAGAGTATCTGATGTTAAAGTCTGAAAAAAGCGCATTGGAAAAAGCTGTCCACCATGAGTATGCCCTGATAATTGTAAATCAATTTTTAATGTAGCGTTTGTTTCTAAATCTAAAGGCTGGTGATCTAAAACAATTGTATAATTGTCTTTTTTATCTTTTGGAATTAATGCAGTCAAATCAGCCATCGAAGCGCGATTATTAGTTTGCCAAAAACTAGCATCACTACGCCCAATAATATTTATATTATCTAAACAGACTACCTCATCATTTAAAACCTGGATTCCATTAGCTTCAAGATTAGCAGCAATCTGTTCTGGTGTAAATTCAATCCCCTGATAATTTGCTCGTTCATGATTTCCATAAACAAAATAAATTCCTTGATTATTTTTAATACTTCCTAGTATCTTACTTGCATCTATCATATCTTGATAGGGAGTATTTTCATCAAAAATATCTCCTGTCAAAACAACAATATCAGCATTCTCTTCACTCATTTCTTTACAATAACTGTCCAATTCACTAACACTCATTGAAGTTGACATATGCAAATCAGCTATTTCAATAATCTTTAAATCATCTATTTTAGAACTTGATAATTGATAATTAGTAGCTACCACATGTTTAATATTATAATAGCCATAACCTAGCACGATCCCCGTAACTAACACACCTAAAATTCCACTTGTAAAAGTAAACTGATAAATACTAAATCTTTTTAAAACAAGATTTAATAACTCTAAAATAATCATGATAACTAAAAAATGATAATAGATAGTTCCATATAAATTTAAAATATTAATTGCTGGAAAAGAAAGCAAAGTAAAAATTAAAGCAATTGTAAAAACTATCAAGGGAGTAGTATGAATATTTAATATTGTTCTTAAAAAACGTCTAATAAAAAATGTAAAATAAATTATCCCTGGTATGATTGCAATCAACCCTAAATATCGATACATATTTACCTCCTTACCGTATGCTATATTTATTTTAGCCTGTGTTCAATTAAAAAATGCAAGTATTCTATCGTTAAAATAATTTGTTCATCGATCCATTCAACAATATCTTCTTCATATTTAATTAAAAAATTAAAAATTCGTCCGCGACAAAAATCTAATATTAGCCAGGTAATTTTTTTTGCCTGCATCTTATCTTGAACCATTTTTTCTATTTCATTAAATAACACAATGAAAACATCACGCTTTTCATCAAAATAATAATTATCATAATGATTTAAATGACAACTATATAAAGTACGATAAACACGCAATGGTTCAATATCTACCATATTATAATAAGTAGTAAGAATCAACTTTATATTTTCTAGTGGTGTTTGATCTAATTTTAAGTTTTTAAACTGTTCATCTAATTGGTGATAAACATACAAAAGTGCTTCTTCTTTACTTGAAAAGTAAATATAAAAAGTTCCAACTGCAATATTTGCTTTTTGACAAATTTCACGAACTGAAATCTTATCTAATGATTTTTCATTGACTAAATCTTCAATTACTTGAATAATCTTAGCTCTTGTTTGTTTTCCTGTATCTTTCATTTAACCCTCTCATTTAACCCACCGTTTTAAATTATTTTCATTTTACATTGATAAGGTTGAAAAGACAAGTTGTAAGTTCTACCATAATAAATATGAACAAGTTCATATTTATTATGGTAGGAGGATAATTATTATGGAAAATGCTTTTAAGCCTTTATTTGAGTCAATGAAAATTGGAAATGTGGAAATTAAAAACAAATTTTTTATGGCTCCAATGGCAACAACTGTTATGTCTGATGAAAATCAATGTTATACACCACAAAGTGTTGAATACTACGTTGAAAGAGCTAAAGGTGGTGTTGGTTTAATCATTACTGGTGCTAACTGGGTGGATAATGATGTTGAACCTCATGCCCCTTCTTCATTCCCTTGTCCAAATAAAATGCCTAATCTTTATACTAAAATGGCAAGAGAAATGACTGATCGTGTTCATGCTTATGATACAAAAATCTTTTTGCAATTAACTGCTGGACTTGGAAGAAGTGCTTTACCTAACTTTGTAGCACCTCAAAATTTCGTTGCTCCAAGTAAAACTACAAACCGCTGGTTACCTAATGTTGAATGTCGTGAGTTAAAAACTGAAGAAATCGAAAAGATCGTTAAAGATTTCGGTAGTGCTGCTTTAATTGCTAAAGAAGCTGGTTTCGATGGTGTTGAAATTCATGCTGTTCATGAGGGTTATTTATTAGATTGCTTTACTATGAGTCTATTTAATCAACGTACTGACAAGTATGGTGGTGATTTGAAAGGTCGTTTAACTTTCGCAACTGAAATTGTTCAAGAAATCAAAAACAAATGTGGACAAGATTTCCCAGTTGTATTACGTTTTTCAATTAAAAGTTATATCAAAGCTTTACGTCAAGGTGGCTTACCTGGTGAAAAATTTGAAGAATTAGGACGTGATGTTGACGAAGCTATCGAAGCTATTAAAATTCTTCAAGATGCTGGATATGATGCATTTGATGCTGATGCTGGAACATATGATTCATGGTATTGGGCTCATCCACCTATGTATTTTGAAAAAGGTATGTATTTACCATTAGCTAGACAAATTCAAGGGGTTTCTAAAGTTCCTGTTATGGTAGCTGGAAGAATGGATGACCCTCAAATGGCTGTTAATGCATTAAACGAAGGTATTATTGATGCTGTTGGCTTAGGTCGACCTTTACTTACTGATCCTGATTACGTTAATAAACTTAAAACTGGTCATGAACAAGATATTCGTCCTTGCCTTGGTTGTCATGATGGCTGCTTTGGACGTTTATTACAACATGGTTTAGGAAGCTGTGCTGTTAACCCAGAATGTGGACGTGAATTCTTAGTAGGTATTAAAAAAGCCGAAACTAAAAAGAACGTAGTTGTTATTGGTGGTGGTCCAGGTGGAATGGAAGCTGCAAGAGTTAGTGCAATGCGTGGTCACAAAGTAACTTTATTTGAAGCTAAAGATCTCTTAGGTGGTGCTTTAAATATTGCTGGTGTTCCTGACTTTAAAGAAGATGACCGAGCTTTGGTTGCCTGGTATACTAAACAGCTAGAAGATTTAAATGTTGATGTTCGTTTAAATACTACTGCTACTAAAGAAATTATTGATGAATTACATCCAGATGCAGTATTTGTTGGTGAAGGTTCTACCCCTGCAATCCCTAAAATTCCTGGTGTAGAAAATGCTGTTTTAGCTCAAGAAGTTATGTTGGAAGAAGTTCCAGCTAAAGATAATATCGTTGTTATCGGTGGTGGTTTAGTTGGTTGTGAATTATCACTTCATTTAGCTAAACATGGTAAACATGTAACTATTGTTGAAGCTTTACCAGATATCTTAAAATCAGGTGCTCCATTACCTCCAATGAATGAATTTATGTTACGTGATTTATTAGCATTCAATGATGTTAAAATCAAAGCTAATGAACAAGTTACTGAAATCAAAGCTGATAGCGTTGTTTTAAATGATGAAACTATTGCTTGCAATCAAGTTGTTTTAGCTATTGGTTATCGTAGCAAACATAGTTTATTTGATCAAATTAAATATGATTATCCTGAAGTCTTCAACGTTGGAGATAGCCGTGATGTTCGTAATATTCGTAGTGCTATTTGGGATAGTTATGAAATTGCTCGTAATTTATAATATATCAATAAAAGGCAAGGCAAAGCGCCTTGTCTTTTTTATATAACAGTATATAACAGTTGACAACAGTTATATACTGTTATATACTGTTAATGAACGGAGGGTAGCAATGAAGATAATAATTAATAATACATCGATGATTCCTATTTATGAACAAATAGTAGAACAAATTAAAGCTTTAATAATTAATGGTGAATTAAAAGAAAATGATATCTTACCATCTGTCCGCTCTTTATCTAAAGATTTAAAAATAAGTGCTCTTACTGTAAAAAAAGCATATGATAACTTAGAACAAGAAGGCTTTACCAGTACCATTCATGGTAAAGGAACTTATGTTTTAGCTTCAAATAAAGAGTTATTAGTTGAAGAAAGAAAAAAAGAAATCGAAACCGATTTGGAAATGGCCATTCAAAAAGGTAGAAGATACGGTTTAACCGATGAAGAATTAAAAAACTTATTTATTATCATTTTGGAGGGTTAATCATGTTAGAAATCAAAAATATAAAGAAACATTATGATCATTTTACCTTAGACTGTTCTATGGAAATTAAGCCTGGTTTTATAACTGGTTTAATTGGACAAAATGGTTCCGGTAAAAGTACGACATTTAAAGCTGTTTTAGGTTTAATAACAATTGATAGTGGTTCAATTACGATCTTTGATAAAAATATTAGTGAACTCACTGCTCATGATAAGCAAAATATTGGTGTAGTCTTAGCTGATTCTGGTTTTAGTGGTTATTTAAGTATTAAAGATATTATTCCAGTTTTAAGTAATTTATATGATAAGTTTGATAAACAAAAATTTTTACGGCAATGTCAAAAATTAAATCTGCCACTAAATAAGAAGATCAAAGAGTTTTCAACTGGGATGAAAGCAAAATTAAAAGTAATTGTAGCATGTAGCCATCAAGCTAAATTATTAATTTTAGACGAACCAACTTCTGGTTTAGATGTTCTTGCCCGTGATGATATTCTTGATTTACTTAGAGATTACATCAGTGAAGATGAAACCCGTTCTATTTTGATTAGTTCGCATATTTCTAAAGATTTAGAAAGTTTATGTGATGATTTATACATGATTGATGATGGTAAAATTATCATGCATGAACAAACTGATCTTCTTTTAAGTGATTATGCAATATTAAAAATTAACGAAGCCCAGTTTAAATCTTTAGATTCTAAGTATATTTTAAAATACAAGTCAGAAAATTATGGTTATCAATGTTTGACGAATCAAAAACAGTTTTATTTGGATAATTATCCAGGGATCGTTATTGAAAATGGTAATATCGATGATTTGATTTTGATGATGATTAGAGGTGAAGATTTATGAAAGGCTTATTAATTAAAGATTTTAAATTAATGCTTAATCAAAAAAACTTTTTTATCTTAATTGTTTTAATATTAGGAGCAACAGCTTGTTTTTTAGATTTTGATTATTATTTTTTAATTGGCTATTTTATGTTTATTTGTTCTTTATTTACTATTAGTACTATTAGTTATGATGAATTTGATAATGGCAATGCTTTTTTATTCACCTTACCTTTTAGTCGTAGTCGTTATGTTGAGGAAAAATACTGTTTTGGTATTTTAGCTGGAACTTGCAGCTGGTTTTTAAGTTTTGTTATAACAACAATTATTCAAATGATAAATTTTAATAATTTTATTTTTAGTGACTGGATGTTATCAACATTAGTGATGCTTCCAATAATGTTTGTTATGTTAGCAATCTTAATTCCTTTTCAATTAAAGTACGGTAGTGAAAATGGTAGAATTGCAATTATTATTTTCTTAGGTGGCGGGTTTGTAGTTTGTTATTTATTAGCTAATTTACTTGCTCAAAGCCAAATAAATTTCAACTCATTAATTTCATTTATTAATAATGTTGATCCACTAATAATATTATTAATAATCTTTGCAATCTGTTTAGCTATTTTATTTGTTTCAATGAAAATCAGTAAACGAATTGTATTAAAAAAAGAATTTTAATTTAATCAAAAAAATGAGAAGATGAATACAACTTACAATTCATCTTCTCTATTTTTTATTTATTAATTTGCATTTTCTTGTTGAGCTTTTAAGTTTTTAAAGGCTGTTGATAGCATTAATTTGATACGATTCAACTGGTTAACTTCACTAGCTCCAGGATCGTAATCAATAGCAACAATGTTACTTTGTGGATAAGCCTTACGTAATGCTTTAATAGCTCCTTTTCCAGTAACATGGTTTGGTAAGCAGGCAAATGGCTGCATACAAACAATGTTTGGTGCTCCTGATTCAATTAGCTCAATCATTTCACCTGTTAAAAACCATCCTTCACCAGTTTGATTTCCAATTGATACAATCTGGCTTGCTTTTTTAGCTAAGTGATCAATTGGTGTTGGTGGATCAAATCGTTTTGATTTTTTCAATGCCTTGATCATATCATGACGTAATAAATCAACAAATTTAATTGCTAAGTTGCAAAGACGGACACTATTTTTAGAAGCATGGAAATGCTTATTTTCAAAATCAGTGCTATAGAAACAATATTGGAAGAAATCGATTAAGTCTGGCATTACCGCTTCGCCACCTTCTCTTTCAACAATATCAACAATTTCGTTATTTGCAGTTGGATGGAATTTAACTAAAATTTCACCTACTAAACCAACACGTGGTTTTTTGATATCTAAAATTGGTAATTTATCAAATTCTTTAACGATTTGATAAACATTTTTTCTAAACTTAGTAATACTTCCATCTCTAACATTTTCTTGACAGCGTTCTACCCATGATTCATATAAAGCATTGGCGCTTCCTGGTTTTGCTTCATATGGACGAACACGATATAACACTCTCATAAATAAGTCACCATACATTGCTCCAATAATTACTTTTTTAGCTAATGGCAATGTAATTTTAAATCCCGGATTATTTTCTAACCCTTGTAAATTGGCAGAAATTACTGGCACTTGTGGCATTCCAGCATCTTGAAGAGCTTTACGAATAAAAGCAATATAGTTAGTTGCACGACAACCACCACCTGTTTGCGAAATAATGACTGCAGTTTTATCTAAATCATATTTACCACTTAATAAAGCTTCCATGATTTGTCCAGTTACTAAAATACTTGGATAACAAGCATCGTTATTTACATATTTTAAACCAGCTTCAATAGCCCCTTTATCGACAGATGGTAAGACAACTAGATTATAACCTGACTCCTGCATTGCTGTTTCAACAAACTGGAAGTGAATAGGTGACATCTGTGGACATAAAATTGTATATCCGGCTTCTTTCATTTCTTTAGTAAATGGTACCTTCAATGGTTGGAATTTTGGATAAATCATTCGATTTACTTTTTCTTGTTTTAAAATTGTTGCTTTTAAAGAACGAATTCTAATTCTAATTGCTCCTAAGTTGCTTCCTTCGTCAATTTTAATTAAAGTATAAATTTTATGGCGGGCTTTTAAAATTTCTGCAACCTGATCACTTGTAACGGCATCAAGTCCACATCCAAATGATGTTAACTGAATTAATTCAAGATTTGGTTGTGTTGAAACAAATGAAGCAGCTCGATACAATCTTGAATGATATGTCCATTGATCAACAACCCTTAAATTATCAATTTCTTTATCTAAATGACAAATACTATCTTCAGTAAGAACCGCCATTCCTTCAGCAGTAATCAAATCAGCTAAACCATGATTGATTTCAGGGTCAACATGATAAGGACGCCCTGCTAAAACAATACCAGTCATATTATTTTCTTTTAAATAATTAAGAACCATTTCACCTTGTTCCTGGATATCTTTACGACATTTTGCCAGTTCATCAAATCCAGCATCAATGGCTTCTTTTAATTCTTTATCACTTACTTTAAAAGCACTTAATTCTTCTTTTAAAGTACTAAATAAAGTTTTAGGATTACTTAAATCCATAAATGGATTACGATAAATAATATGATTACCTTCTAAATTATCAACATTATTTCTAATAACTTCAGGGTAAGAAGTTACAACCGGACAATTGTAATGATTATTAGCAGTGTCAAATTCTTTACGTTCATAAGCTAAACTAGGATAGAAAATATATCTGATTCCTTTTTCAATTAAGGCTTCAATATGACCATGTGAGATTTTTGCTGGATAACAAACACTCTCAGATGGAATAGATTCAATTCCTTTTTCATAAATAGCTTTTGTAGAACGAGGTGATAAGACAACTCTAAATCCTAATTTTGTAAAAAATGTATGCCAAAATGGATAGTTTTCATACATATTTAAAACACGTGGTATCCCGACAGTACCTCGTTTAGCTTGTTCTTCAGTTAAAGAACGGTAATTAAAGACACGACGATATTTATAGTCAAATAAATTTGGTAATTTTTTAGATTTTAATGGTAAATTAGCCCCACGTTCACAACGGTTACCACTAATATATTCACTATTATCATTGAATGTCGATACTGTTAACATACAATGGTTAGTACATTTTTGACAGTAACGAATTTCACTTTCACATGTAAATTCATCTAATTGCTGACGTGTTAATAAAGTTGATGGTTGTCCATTATATTGTTCATGAGCTAAACGAGCAATACCAAATGCTCCCATCAATCCTGCAATATCTGGACGAATAGCATTAACACCAGCTTCTTTTTCAAATGCTCGTAATACTGCTTCGTTATAGAAAGTTCCACCTTGAACTAAGATACTATTACCTAATTCTTCTTTACTACGAAGTTTAATAACTTTGTATAAAGCATTTTTAATTACTGAATATGATAATCCGGCACTAATATCTTCAACTTTAGCCCCTTCTTTTTGAGCTTGTTTTACTTTAGAGTTCATAAAGACAGTACAACGACTACCTAAGTCAATTGGTGCTTTTGATTTTAGTGCTAATTCAGCAAACTCACTAACTTCATAACCTAATGATTTTGCAAATGTTTCAATAAAAGAACCACAACCACTAGAGCAAGCTTCATTTAATAAAATGTCTTGAATAATGCCATCTTTGATTTTGATAGCTTTCATATCTTGACCACCAATGTCTAAAATAAAGCTAACATCTTCTTTAAAATAAGTTGCTGCTTTATAATGAGCCATCGTTTCAACTTCACTCATATCAACTTTCATAGCCGCTTTAACTAAAGCTTCACCATAACCAGTAACCCCACTATAAGCCAATTTAACATTTTCAGGTAAAATGTCATAGATTTCTCTAATTATTTTTTGGACTACCCCTAGTGGGTTACCTTCATTTGAATCATAAAATGAATATAGAATTGAATCATTATCATCGATTAAAACCGCCTTAGTTGTAGTTGAACCAACATCTAATCCTAAATAAGCATTACCGATATAACTACGGATATCATTTTTTCTTACTTTATCGATGTAATGACGATGTCTAAATTCATTTCTTTCTTCATCATTTTTAAATAACGGCTCTAAAGTATTGCCATTTGATAACTTACTTTCATCAAGATTTTCTAATCTATTTAATAATGTTTCTACATCAGTTTCATTATTTTCATCTTTAGCTAATAAAGTAGCTCCCATAGCCACAAATAATTGTGAGTTTTCAGGGAAAATAATTTCATCATCTTTTAAGTTCAATGTTTCAATAAAACGTTGTCTTAATTGATCAAGGAAATATAACGGTCCTCCTAAAAAGGCAACTTTCCCTCTAATTGGTTTACCACAAGCTAAACCACTAATTGTTTGATTAACAACAGCTTGGAAAATTGAAATTGCTAAATCTTCTTTATTAGCCCCATCATTAATAAGTGGTTGAATATCAGTTTTTGCAAAAACTCCACAACGAGATGCAATCGGATAAATAGTTTGATAATTTTTAGCTAATTCATTTAATCCTTGAGCATCAGTTTGTAATAATGATGCCATTTGATCAATAAAAGCTCCAGTTCCACCGGCACATGTTCCGTTCATTCTTTGTTCTAAAGAGCCCTGGAAATATGTGATTTTAGCATCTTCTCCACCTAATTCAATCGCCACATCACATTCAGGAATATATGTTTCTACTGTTTTTGTACAGGCAATTACTTCTTGAACAAACTTTATGCCTAAACATTCTGATAATGCTAGTCCTCCTGAACCAGTCATTACCGCTGTTATTTTTAGATTACCAAATTTTTCTTCTACTTCTTTAATCAAGCTTTTAATAGTAGCTTGAATATCTGAATAGTGACGTTCATATTTTGAAAAAATACATTCATCATTTTGATCAGTAATATAAATTTTTATCGTAGTTGACCCAACGTCAATTCCCATGTAATACTTCTTATCCATTTTGTCCTCCTACTCTAAATTCCTTTTCATCTTACCAATAATTCTTATAAATTCATTAATTTCTTCAGGCTCTAGGTTTTTTGTTAAAGTATGTTCCATCTCCTGAATATATTTTTCTAAAGTATCTTTAAATTCTAATGCCTTAGGAGTTAAAATAATTTTTTTTAAACGAGCATCATAATCAACTCCAACCCGCTTAATAAAGCCGTTGCTTTCTAAACAGTGTAATAATCCCGTAACAGTTGAACGACGTACATTAAAATTAACCTCTAAATCTTTTTGAAAAATTTCTTCATCTTGATGATCATATAAATAACATAAAAATAATCCTTGCGGTCCTGTTAAATTACAATCAAATTTATGACTGCTAATATCATTTAAATGACGACCTATTAAATTAGCTAAAACTCTTATTTCTATCCCGATTATTTTCTCTTCCATACCATCACTCCATTTTGTTAGGACGCTAACATTATATACTAATGTCGATATATGTCAACGGATATGCATCAAATAATCGCCATTTTTTTATTATCTAGATAAAAAAAGACCACTATCATATTTAGTGATCTTTTAACATAATCTAAAATTATTAAAAACCATATTATTAATGAATGATTTTATCAGCAATTTTATGGCGTTCCCTTTTTAAATTTCAATCGTACAACGGTAAAGCCAGAGAAATACCAATTATACCAATAATCCCTATAACAATTCCTTGATAAAAAACTGCTGACAAACTTACTTGCCAACAGTCTAAAATCAGTTTTACTGATTTTCTTCCTTTTTTATAATTCGCTGATATGTGTATAAATATCCCAAAAAGCACCAGGCTAATGTTGCCGATAAAGAATAAATATAGAAAACACCATAATCAGTTAGCCCACCAATAAACTCGCATAATACAATCATTGTAAACATCTGAACAATAAAATACATACTAGTTCCCTGACTTTTCTTTAAAACATTAAAAACCATCATAACACTTTTAACAAAGAAAATGACAAAAATAATAAAACCAATAATTCCTGTCGCTACCAATGCTTCTAAAAAAACATTGTGACTATGAACAACCTGGATTGCCCAATAGTCTAAAACATCAGTTTCCTGACTTCCTATCTTTTTAAAATTATTAGCTCCAATTCCAATAACTGGTTCACTATGCCATATTTCTAATGCCGTTTTAGTTAAAGAAATTCGTCCATTTGAAACCTCATCAATGATTTCTAAGCCTTGATTAAATTTTTCACTATCACCAGAAACAATTAACTGCCCTGCTTCGATTAACTGATCCATTTGAAAGCGACTTGTTTCATGACGAGTTATATTACCGACCGAAGGAATAACTTCAACTAATTGTTGACCAATTAAACCTGTTCCGGCAATAACAACCACTAATCCACTAACCATTAAAACTCGTTTTAAATTACTATATGGTCGACGTCTAATAAAAAAATAGTAACCAACCATAATAATAATAACTATCAAAATAATCAATGCCATCCGACATTTGGTTAATAAAATATAAATAAATTGAATAAAGATATTCAAAAAATACCAAAAACGACCTTTAAACTTTTCCCTAATAGCAATAAGGGCTAATACGATTGTCATACAAGCTAAAAATGCCGCCGGATTACTATTAAAATAGATTCCTGATAATCGTCCTGCACTAACGCCTAATTTCCAGCCATTAGCTAAACTAGAAAAATGTGCTAAATACATACCAATAGATATCGTCGAAGCAACGCCTACAAGAATATTTACTAACACAGTAATCACTTTGACTTCTTGACCAATTTGTTCTTTGGTCATTGAAAGTGGGTTGTTAAAAATGACAAGATATATCACTAACTGCATTATTGCAATTACATAAGAGTTTAAATCACTATATTCATTAACAATAGTTGCCAACAATAAAATAAGCCCTTGAATAATCATTAAAATACTATAATTTTTCGTCAAGCGAAATTCTTTTTTATAAATATCATGAATAATGATTACAACGGCCCAAATTAATAACGGTATAAACAAATAATTTATTTCAATCCCTAGATAACCAAGAGCAAGGGTATTTATAAACATATAAATTATAAAACATAATTTAAAATACTTTCGATTAAAAACCATTTTCAATTTCTCCAATACATTATCTTTTATTATACCATTTATTAAAAAAATTAAAACACTCCCCTATTAAATAAAATCCCATTTACAATAATATCATAAACTAATAGTTACTTTTATTTTTACCGATATTTAACATTGATTACCTATTTTTCACTAAAAAAACTGTTGATAAATTATCAACAGTTCAATATCCTTTATTCCATTTTTTCAGTAGCTGGATTAATTCCAGATTTATCTAATACAGCATGGACTACATTTCGTTTGCCACTTTCACTACCTGCAGAAGTACAAGTTGAAAGAGTAATAACTGGACTATTAGCAGATTGATCAAAATCAACACTAATATCACTTGTACGAAGCATCTCTTGATAAAAAGATTGAATATCTGTAATCGCAGTATTATATAACACGCTTTGTTCCGGAATAATATGAGCAGCTACTACTTTATATCTACTTACAGTTCCATCTGGTAAATAAATATATACATATGGATGTTCATCAGCAAAAGATTGATCAGTATATGATTTAATGTTATTAAACATAGAACCATTTTTCATGTTATGACCATATATTACAGTATTTAAATCAACAAATGGGTTGGCATTTTCACTAGCAATGAAAATTGAACCAGCTCTAAATTCCTTTTTATCAATATCACTATGAATATAGGTATCGTTAGTTTCTCCTTGTAAAATCGGATAGCTAACATTTGTATCAGGTATATCGATCCATCCTTTAACATCAGGATTACGAGCTAATAAAGCATCAAAATCAACAATTTTATAGCTTTTAGAATCCTCAGTATTTTCTGTTACATAAGTTTCTTCAATCTGAGCATTACTATCATCCATCTCTTTATATTCCCATAAGATCGATGCTAGATTATAAGCACTATAACAAAATACACAAACACATACTAATAAAATTAATTTTCTGATTAAATCTTTGAAACCGGCAGGTTTAATTCTTTCTATTAAAGTCTTTTTTTCTTTTTTTGATCTAGCCATTAGACATTAAATTTAAACAACATGATGTCACCATCTTGACCAACATATTGTTTTCCTTCTTGACGAATCTTGCCAGCTTCTTTTAAAGCATGTTCACTACCATATTCCATTAAATCATCAAAGCTATAAGTTTCAGCTTTAATAAATCCTCTTTGGAAATCACTGTGAATGATTCCCGCCATTTCTGGTGCAGTCATTCCTTCTTTAAAAGTCCAAGCACGAACTTCTTGAACTCCAGCAGTAAAATATGTTCTTAATCCTAATAATTGATAAGCTTCTTTAATTAACTTATCCAAACCACTTTCTGCAATCCCTAATTCTTCTAAGAAGATTGCTTTTTCTTCTCTTTCCATACCAACTAATTCACTTTCAATTTTGGCACAGATAGGTACAACATTTGCCCCTTCTTCACTAGCAAATTTAACTACTTCATTGTAGTATGGATTGCTATTTGGATCTTCAAGATCTTCTTCACCAATATTTGCAACATAGATAATTGGTTTCATTGTAAGTAATGTGTATTGTTTTACTATTGCCATTTCTTCTTTACTAAAATCAATTGTTCTAGCTGGCTTATTAGCTTCTAAAACACCTTTAATTTTTTCTAGGATTGCAATTTCTTCCTTAGCTCCTTTATCTCCAGATTGAGCTTTTTTACCAATTCTTCCAATTCTTCTTTCAACTGTTTCTAAATCAGCAAAGATCAATTCAAGATTGATAGTTTCAATATCTCTAATTGGATCAACATCACCATCAACATGAGTTACATCTTTATCTCTAAAACAACGAACAACTTCACAAATTGCATCAGTTTCACGAATATTTCCTAAAAACTTATTTCCTAATCCTTCACCTCGACTAGCTCCTTTTACTAGTCCTGCAATATCAGTAAAGCCAAATGTTGTAGGAATAGTCTTTTTAGGTTTAAAAATTTCTGTTAATTTATCTAATCGATAATCAGGTACTTCAACAACCCCTACATTAGGGTCAATAGTTGCAAAAGGATAGTTTGCAGCTTCTACCTGAGCATTTGTAATTGCATTAAATAAGGTTGATTTACCGACGTTTGGTAAACCGACAATTCCGGCTGTAAGTGCCATTTTATATCACTCCATTCATATGCTATATTCTACTTAATATCTAACTAAATTGCAAGATGGTTTAAATGTTTGTATAATAGTTTTAAATAATATAAAGGTGGGATTTAATGCTTAATAAAATTGATATTCATAACTGTACAACAAGTGAAGCTAAAGTAATGCTTGATAATTATATCGACAATTTAAGTCCATTAGTTAGTGAAATAACGGTAATCCATGGTTATTCTAGTAAAGTATTACAACAATATGTTCGTAAACAATATCATCATAAACGCGCTAGACGTAAGATTTTAACTATGAATGCTGGTGAAACAATAATTTTATTAAAATAGGAGAGTTTATGGAAAATTTTTATCAATCAATGTTATTTAACATCAAAAAACATCTATTTTTAAAAAATACTTTTATTAACTTTACACGCTATATTCCAGTAATAACATTTATTATTTATCCTGTTGTAATTATTTATTTATTTTTTACTAATAACCCATTATTACTAGAAACAATTATTCGCCCGTGTATTGCTTTTACTGTAGTAACTATCTTTAGAAAAATAATTAATCGTAAAAGACCATATGAAGCAATGGATATTGAACCACTTATTAAACATAAGCAAGGAGAATCTTTTCCAAGTCGCCATACTGTAAGTGCTTTCGCTATTGCTTTTGCCTGTTTAAAAGTTTCTTTACCACTTGGTATCGTTATGTTATTACTAGCAATCACTGTCAGTTTATCACGGATACTTTGTGGCGTTCATTATATCAGTGATGTAATAAGTGCTATTGTTATTGCCTTTATTATTGGTTTTATAAATATTTAATAAGGAGAAGATTATGGAAAACAATTTAGAAACATGGAAAAAACTATATGAAACAACTAAAATCTGGTCAACTAAAAAACCTTGGTTATCCCTTGAAAGCAATGACTGGATTCAAATTGAATTTGATAATATGGAATCAATCTATTGTACTATTATGGGAAGCTTAGGGGAGTGTATCGGTCTATCAATCTATCAAGGGGATGCTGGTCTTGCTGATTTGATTTCAATTTCTAGAGAATATGATGATATTGATTTATCTACATATATGATGTTCGATCAAAACTGTATTACTCTTTATATGGGAAATCGCGATGAAGTTCCAAAACATCAAAAAAACATAATTAAACAATTAGGTTTACGTTATCGTGGTAATGGTAATTGGCCATATTTTCTATCATTTAAAAAAGGATTTATGCCATTTGATATCGATGATAATCAAGCTGCTTTACTAATAAAAGTTATGGAAAAATTACTAGAAATCGTACCATATTATCAAAAAGGCAAAATTGATGTTGAGTTTGAAGAAAATGAAATGATTTATGCCCATATTGAAAATAATCAATGGCAGTATGAAGCTATCTGTATCCCTGATATAGATAAATTTGTGGCAGTTATTCCTGAAAATGAACAGTTAATGAACAAATTAAAAGCTACTAGCTACAATGACAATGAACTTATCATAGATATTAATTATGCAGCAGGCTTTGTAACTGATCCTGACTACTCACAGCCGATTAATCCATTACTTGTTATTGTTTTTGATAAAAAAAGTGAAATGATAGTTTTTCAAGAAATGTTAAAACCTGACGATGATGAAATTCAACTAGCATTAGATTTTTTAGTTAGTTATATTCTACAATACGGTAGACCACGAACTATTTATTTCAAAAATCCAATTGTCTGGTGTGCGCTATCAGAGTTATGTATCCAATGCAAAATTGCACTTAAGATTAGTAAACTACCATTAGTAGATGAATATTTTGAAACAATACGTAATATCTTATAAGCATGAAAAAAATTTGGCAATCAGTAATTCAAATAATTTTAGCTGCTAGTGCTGGTTTTGTTATTGGATTTATCCTAGCTTCCAGTTTTCCTAAACAATATTTATTAGCGTCAATTTTAATTTTTATTGTTTCGTTATTTTTTATCTTTCCCCTGGCAATTATTATCCACGAAAGTGGACATTTAGTTATGGGGTTATTGACTGGTTATCGTTTTAGTAGTTTTCGTATTGGCAAAATATTAATTCTTAAACAAAATAATCATTTAAAAATTAAAAAGTTTTCAATAAGCGGTACTGGTGGGCAGTGTTTATTAATCCCACCATCATACCGCTCTAATTTTCCATTTTTCTTTTATAATGCTGGTGGTGGAATATTTAATTTATTAACTGCTATATTAGTTGTTGTTTTAATCAATGTCTTTGATTTAAACTATGTTATTAAAATAATTGTAATAACACTTGGAATTGTTAATGGATATTTAGGTTTAATTAATTTAATTCCTTTGATAATTTCTCTTCCTAATGATGGTTATAATATTTTATCAATCATTAAAGATACGGAAAGCCGTTACTGTTTTTATGCACAATTAATGATTAGCTATCTACAAACAAATAATGTTCGCTTTCAAGATATGGACGACAGCTTATTTGAAATGCCTGCCAATGCGAATTTAAATAATCCATTAAATCAATTTGTTTTAGTTGCCCAGATTGATCGTTTGCAAGAGCAATTAAAATTTGATGAAGCTAAAATATTAACTGAAAAGATTTTAAATGAATGTAAATTAACTGATTATTATCGGAATTCTCTTAATAGCGAATACTTGTTTTATTTATTGATGGAAAATGCAAATAGTTCTAAAGTAAATGATTTATATTATGAAATTGAAAAGTTCTTAAAACAAAGCTGTAAAACTAATCTAAGCTGTCAAAGAACTTTATATGCTTATCAGCTTTTAGCTGTTAAAAATTATCAAGAAGCACAGAATTATTTAAATCTATTTAATCAAACAATAAAAACATATCCTTTTACTACAATTATTGAAACAGAGTTAAAGATTATTGAGTTGATTAAAGAAAAATATCATACTTCGTTTTAATGTTATAAATATTTTATTTTTCATAACAATTACACAATATAATCAATACATTCAATTAGTAACTTTCAATAAGAATAAAATATTTCTTACTTTTTTAATAAATAAATTGCTTACTAATAATATTGAATAAATTATAATTTAAATAAAGGCTAAATGACACATTGGAGATATATATGGAAAAAATTTATTATGAAATAACTAATACAAAAGGTAATATTCCAATTGCAATATTTTATCATTATAAAGCTCCGATTCAATCTGTAAAAGCACATTGGCATCGAGCATTGGAATTAACATTAAATTTAGAAGGTACAGTTGATTTTTATAACGGAAATCAATTTGAAACTCTTCATGAAAACGAAGTTAGTATTTCTAATAGTGGGGAAATTCATTATTCAATTCCACATTTTGATTGCTATGAAGATAAAATTGTAGGAATCACGTTACAAATAAACTATGATTTTTTAAAATCATTAATACCCGATTTAGAAGAAACTTACTTTAAAATAAATAATCCAAACATACAGACATCAATTGCAAATAGTATACTAAAAATCTGTAAATTATATGATAGTAATAATAACAATAGATATATTAAAATATTTTTACAACTTTTAACAATAATTGATTTATTATATGAGAATTGCCGAACCAAATATAAAAATAAAGCAACTAAAAAAACAAAAGAAATCCTTAACTATATTCATTTAAACTATAATCATGACATTCACTTATATCAAGTGGCTGACTATTTTGGATACTCTCGAGAGTATTTTTCAAGAATGTTTAAACAAGAAATAGGTTTATCTTTTAAACAGTATTTAGATAATTATCGAATCGATAAATCAATCCAGTTATTAATAAATTCGAATCAAACAATTTTAGAAATCGCTTATGCTACTGGCTTTACAAATGAAAACCAATTTATCCAAACATTTAAAAAATATTATCATCTTACACCTGGTAATTTTAGAAAGTTACTTTTCGAAGATAAATAAGTCAACAATTTTGTATATTTCTCTCTTGTTCATATTTTATAATACTGACAAGAAAGGAGAAAAAACATGAAAAAAACATTATCTTTTTTATTATCTTTATTTACAATACTAACTATTAGTATTAGTCCTGTTCTAGCAACTGATAGCAAAACTGTAATTCCATTTGATTTATATTCAACTGTTTATAATTATGGAGAGGCTGTTGATAAAATTGTTTTGGATACTACAGATTTAAGCATTGATGAAACAAGCTTAACAACTGATATGTTTAAAGTATATGCTACAGCTACCACACCATATACTGATAAAGATATTGTAGATATGATTGAAGCAGATGGTCTAGTTCACTGCGGCACTTATGAAAATGTTGAAAGGGTTATAGATCAGATAAACTTTCTAGATGGAAAAATCATTTTAAATCTAAATACAGTCAAAGATGGTAGTGGTCAAAGCACATTAGATTTTACAGCTAATTTTGAAACACTAAAAGGATGTAATTTATCATTAGATATTTCATATCGTATTGAACTAACTAAGCCATTAAAACTTAGTGATGGTACAGAAATCGAAAGTACTAACCTAGAATTCAAACAAAATGAAAACATCCATAATAATGAAATTGAAAAATTTACTGCAGGTGAATACGGTGGTTTAAAATACCAATTATATACACCAGAAAATGATGGCAATAATCATCCATTAATCGTGTGGCTTCATGGTGGTGGCGAATCAGGATACAAAGGAATATTGTATAACAATGTTTCACAATTAAAAGCCAATCGTGGTGCAGTAACTTTCACAACTGATGAAGCACAAAATATTTTTGGTGGGGCATATGTTTTAGCACCACAAGTGCCTGATGAATGGTCAGATCATTTACAAGATACTAAATCATTAATTGACAAAATTATTGCTGATTATCAAATCGATAAAAATCGAGTTTATGTCTACGGATGTTCTGCTGGTGGCTATATGACATTAGATTTAGTAGTACATAATCCTGGCTTCTTTGCAGCTGCTGTTGCAACCTGTCCTGCAATTGATCAATCAAATATCAATACATATGGGGAAGGCAGAAAAATAACTGATGAAGAGCTATTGTCCATTAAGAATACTCCTTTATGGTTAGTTCAAGCTAAAAATGATGGGACTGTTAAATATGAAGAATCTGCATTAAGAGTATATAACCTACTAAAAGACTACAATCCTAATGTTATTTTAACCACTTATGATAATGTCCAAATTGGTGATGAAATTTATTCAGGAGGACACGAGTCTTGGGTATATACAGCACTAAATATGCCTGAATACAACGGCGAACATGTTTGGCAATGGACAGCAAGACAAATATTAACTTCTCAGCAGGTACCTGCAACAGAAATTCAAAAACCGAATGATATTAATTCAGTTAATGCTGTTAAAACTGATGATAGTAGCATTCCAGAATTATATCTATTAATGTTAAGTATTTCTAGTACTTTTATGATTTGGTATACTTCTAAAAAGTTTGTAAAAAATATTTAATATACAAAAAAGTTAAAAAGTACGCTAAGGATTCGATATTAAAATTTCGAATCCTTTTAAAATTCTATGAGGAGAAATCATATCTAGGAGCACTCTCCTCTTTCTATTTTTCAAATTCATTTATTTCACCATTATCATCCAAGTCATCATCAAACTTAAATATCTTAAGCAAATATTTTTCCATAACAATAGATAACCAAACAATCAGATTATAAAAAACAGAGAATAAGAACACATCACCAAATTTTATAACATCTTTTTTATAATTCATTTTAAGCATAGAAACTATTTATTATAGGTATTAGACATGAAAAATCAGGGCTTATATAATTAAGGTATCAAGGGGGCTGATATCTTATGATGTTTTCAAATAAACAATTAACAAAATTAATCTGGCCATTAGTAATCGAACAAATCTTAACAATGATTGTCGGAATGGCTGATACTATGATGGTATCTTATGCCGGTGAAGCAGCAATTTCCGGTGTTGGATTGGTCGATATGATCAATAATCTTATCATTACTGTTTTAGCGGCTATTGCTACTGGTGGCGCTGTAATTGTCTGTCAATATCTTGGTAGTCAAAAAAAGGAACAAGCAAATTTTGCCGCTAGTCAATTAATGACGATCACAGCAATTATTTCTATTGCTATTATGGTACTATGCTTAGTTTTCCATCGTGGTTTACTACAATTATTTTTTGGTTCAATTGAAGCTGATGTTATGAATGCTTGTATAATCTATTTTCTAATTACGGCTTTATCTTTTCCTTTTTTAGGTATTTATAACTCATCTGCTGCAATCTTTAGGTCAATTGAAAAAACTAAAGTAACTATGTATATTTCTTTATTAATGAATATTATTAATATCGTTGGAAATTACATTGGTGTAATCATCCTTCAAGCTGGGGTTGCCGGTGTTGCTTTTCCAACATTAATATCAAGAATTGTTGCAGCAATAATTATGTTAGTTTTATCTTTTAATCATGAAAATCCAATTTATATCAAAACTAAAGAGGTTTTCGCTTTTAATACCACAATGATTAAAAAAATATTACAAATCGCTGTACCTAACGGTATTGAAAATGGTCTTTTTACACTAGGAAGAGTTTTAGTAACAAGTATTGCTGCAGTCTTTGGAACAAGTCAGATTGCTGCCAATAGTGTCGCTGGAAGTATTGACCAGATAGCAGTAGTTGTAGTTAATGCTATTAACTTAGGGATCGTAACAGTAGTTGGTCAATGTGTTGGTGCCAATGATTACGATCAGGCAACATATTATATTAAAAAACTAATGAAAATATCTTACATTATCACAGCAATAATTGGTGGTGTTGTTATTCTTGCTTTACCAATATTATTGAACTTATATTCATTATCTGAAACTGCTAGAAATTATACTTATATTTTAGTTATTATGCATAATATCATGGCATTTGCTTTACATCCAACTTCATTTGTTCTTCCTAATGGATTACGCTCAGCTGGCGATGTTAAATACTCAATGTTTGTAGGAATAATTTCAATGTTAATATTTAGATTAGGATCTGCTTACTTATTTGGAATTATCTTTGACTTAGGCATCATTGGCGTATGGATTGCTATGGGGGCTGACTGGGCTTGTCGTTCGGTATTGTTTATGATTAGATTTGTTAGCGCTAAATGGAAAGAATATAAACTTATCTAAAAATAATCAACTCACATCGCTTGATGTGAGTTTTTTATTCGATTGGTATCCAGATATTATGCCAGTTAAAATATTCTTGATCTGGCTTACACATTGAAACAATTTGAGTAATTATATCACCAGCTAGTTGTAAATTATGCTTTTTCATATACTCAAATGCCGGATTTAAAACCTGATATGTTAAAAATTGGCTCGAACGTGATGAAATACACATATATAAACATTGACATGGTGGATAGTATTTAACATATTCTGTTTCTTTAATATCAAGAAGCTGCGCAAATTCTTCTTCAACGCCAACTCCAAAATAAAAATCAGTATTTTGTTTTTCAACGTTTTCTTTAGGAAATAGTGCAGTAGAAAAAATAAACGGAACTTTTTGACAAAATTGTTTTAATGCTTCCTGCTCTTTTTTTGACAAAAACAAATTATAACATTTTTGGCTGTCAATACGATAAATTCCAGGACGCATTTTTAGTTCTAGCTGATGGTCTTGTTTTTTAGCGTCATTTATCAAAGAACGATTAGCTTTTAATTTTTTTAAAATATTCATTTGATAAATAATATTTTCTTGAATTATTTCTTCTTGTTTTGATAATAGATCATCTATTTTTTCAATACTTTCCTTCTGGAGTATTTCTTTTACCTGCTCAATATTAAAACCAAACCCAAGATAACAACGAGCTCTTATAAGCATATGCAAATCCCATGCGGTATAGTAGCGATAGCCACTATTTTCATCATGAATAGGCTGGATGATATTCTTTCGTTCATAATAACGAATTGTTTCAGCAGTAACTCCTAATATTTTTGCTAATTCACCAATAGTATATGTCGTATACATTTATCTTCCCCAACTTTCAAATTATTTTAAAGTTAATGTCATTATTTTACCATATTTTCTATAAAATTTTACAATATAACAAGCAAAATAGCTAATTGACTTTAAAACTATTATAAGGATTATACTAGTTACGTGAAAAAAATAACAAGGGAGGATTAATATGAACGATAAAAAAGTTGTCCTAATTACCGGAGGAGCAATGGGACAAGGGCGTGGTCACGCTTATAAATATGCAAAAAATAATTTTGATGTGGTTTTAGCAGATATGTTAGAGCCTGAAAATGAACATTTTCAAGAAACGATCAAAGAATGTCAAAATCAAGGTGCTAAAGTTCTAGCAATGCGTTGTGACATTACTAATAACGAAGATATGGAAAAACTATTTAGTAAAGCCTGGGAAACATTTGGGCGTTTAGATGTTGTTATCGCTAACGCTGGAGTTATTAATTTTGGATACACTTGGGAGTTAACTGATGAGCAAGTAGAAAAAGTGATTAATATTAATTTAATTGGAACTTGGCGAACTGATAAATATGCTGCTAAATATATGTTAAAACAAGGGTTTGGGCGAATTATTAATATTTCTTCGACTTCAGGATTGTACGGAACTCCAAAGCTAGCAACTTATTGTATGTCTAAGTGGGGCATTATCGGTCTTACTAGAACATTAGCTAAAGAAGTAGGTTCTAAAGGAATAATTGTTAATGCTTTATGTCCAACTAAAGTAAAAACTCCAATGTGCGAAACAATGGATTATGTTGAATTCATCAATGAATTAACTGGTAATAACTTTACATCTGTTGAAGAAATGTATGCTGGGGTCCCATTTTTAGACGTTGAAGACATTATTGATATGGTTTATTGGATGGGAACTAGTCGCGAAGCTGGAAAATTTAACGGTCGTGATATTCCATTAGATTTAGGAACTTTACAATAATGGAGGATTAAAAGAATGAAAATTACTAAAGCAACTCGCTGGCGTGTTTTTGCGGGAGTTTGGATACAAAGTTTATTTACATCAGCTACTGCTTTCTTTAGTTTATTTGCATTACCATTATGCGATCAATTTGGTTGGAGTAGTTCTGATTTTTCAATGGCTTATACTATTTATATGTTTATTTATTGTGCTGTTGGCTTTCTAGGCGGAATTTTAGCTGAAAAACTCCAGCCACGAATCGCCATTTATATCGGATTAGCTTTATTTGCAGGAGGGTGGATCTTAACTGGTTTTGCTAATACAATTCCATTCCTTTATATTGCATATGGCTTTATCGCTGGAGCTGGTGCTGGGATGATTTATCCAGCCTGTTTACCAACAGCATTAAAATGGTTTCCTGATAAAAGCGGATCTATTTCTGGTTTAGTTCAAGCTGGAGCTGCTTGTGGTCCATTTATCATGTCACCAATTGCCCAAATGTTAATTGACAATTATGGGGCTCAAAGTGCTTGTAAAATTTTAGGAATTATCTTTTTAATTGGGGTTGGTCTAGTAGCCTGGATGATCGTTCCTTGCCCTGATGGCTGGACTCCTGAAGGATGGGTTCCATCTACTGAACAAAGCAAAGAATTAAACACTAAAGATTACAATATTCCTCAAATGATTAAAACACCAATTTTCTGGGTTCTGTTATTAATGTTTATTTTTGCTAATGCTGCTGGTACTATGATGGTTAGTGCCACATCACCAATTGCTCAAAATCAAATTGGTTTATCAGCAATGGATGCTGCTCTATGTGTAAGTTTAATGACTTTATTTAATATGTTTGGACGAATTGCATTCGGCTTTATCTATGATAAATTAAAAGGCTGGAATTCTCTGTTACTAGTTTTAGTTATTAACGGTATTTCAATGTTAATGTTAACTCTTGCTGATTCTTATATTTATTTCATTTTATGTATTGCTTTAGTTGGCTTTTCTTTTGGGGGGCTGCTAGTTGTCTTTGCACCAATGGTTAAAATAATCTTTGGCTCAAAATATTATAATCGTAATTATGGATTGATTTTTATTGGATATGGTATTGGAGCTTTTGTCGGACCAAAAATTTCAGCCAGCTTCTATGATGCAACTGGATCATATGTGATGGGATATCTAGGCTCTGCTATTTTAGCCGCATTAGCCATTGCATTAATATTAATTGCTAAAAAAATGTCTGATAAAATGTTAAATGATTAAAAAAATCGTGATTTTATTTCTTATAAAAAAAGTGCTAATCCTAACAATTAGCACTTTTATCTTTAATTACGCTGTTGCTTTTTTAGATTCAAATAATTTTTTGAAATCAAAGAATGCTACTAATACACCTAAAGCAACTAACAATACTGCTACAATTAATTGTAATCCGGATGTCAAGAAATCAATTGTTCCTGTTGTCATCCATGCAGTAACAATGTTATAAATTGACATTCCTAATGAAGTTAATGTTACAACTAACATTAAACACATTGGAATATATAACATCCATCCTTTTCTTCCAGTTACCTTTAAGAATACTGAAATACTAATTAATACCATCGCAGCTAATAACTGGTTAGCTGATCCAAATAATGGCCAAATATTGTTGTAACCACCTAAAGATAATAAATATCCACAGAATAATGAAATTAATGTAGCTACATATTTATTTGTTAAAAATTTATTTATTCCAGATTGTTCTTGACCAGGTTCTATTTCAAAGAATTCTTGGAATGATAAACGACTAATTCTTGCTACAGCATCTAATGAAGTTAATGCTAATGCTGAAACAAACATTGTCATAATACAAATTCCCCATTCTTGAGGTAATCCTAATTGAGAAACAAAACCAGTAACCCCAACTGCAAATTGAGTAAATGGAGTAGCTCCACCTTCAACAGTTACCATTGCTGTAAGTTGTTGATTTAAAGTACCATCGGCAATTAATGAAGATAAAGACCCAACTACAACAACAACTAAGATTGCTAATAATGATTCTAATAACATTGAACCATATCCAACTTGTAACATATCTTTTTCATTTTCAATTTGTTTACTGCTTGTTTCTGAAGAAACCAAAGAGTGGAATCCAGAAACTGCTCCACAAGCAATAGTTACAAATAATGTTGGGAATAAGTAACTTCCACTATCAGTTACAAATCCAGTAAATGCAGGTGTAGAAATAGTTGGATTGTAAATAAGCACACCAACAACAGCTGCAATGATCATTCCTACAAATAAGAATGTAGTTAAATAATCACGAGGTTGTTTTAATAACCACATTGGTGTAATTGATGCAAAGAAAATATAGACAAACACTACATATAACCATGTTGTTTTATCAAAATAAATTGGAAAAGCAATTCCTACTGCTAACATCAATAAAATCAAAACAATTCCAATAGCCGCTTGTAATTTACCACTAACTTTGAATTTTCTTAAAAAGAAACCAAATCCGATTGCAACAACAATGTACAACATTGAAATTGAAGCAGCTGAACCATTAGCAGCAACTTTTGACCCATCTGCCCCAAAGCCATTAAATGTACCAGCTACCATATCGGCAAAAGCTGCAATTACAAGTAATGTAAATAACCAGCAAAATAAAAAGAATAATTTTCTTCCTGTTTTACCAATATATTCTTCGATAATTCCGCCCATCGATTTACCATCAGATTTAACTGAAGCATATAATGCCCCAAAATCTTGAACAGCACCAAAGAAAATACCACCTACAAGGATCCATAAAACAGTTGGTATCCAACCAAACATCAATGCCATAACCGGTCCAGTTACTGGCCCAGCACCCGCAATTGAAGAAAATTGATGTGCGAAAACATTCCATTTATTACTAGGTACATAATCAACGCCATCATCATTCTTAATCGCAGGGGTTTTAGCATTTGGATCAACTCCCCATGTTCTTTCCAAATAACGCCCGTAAACAACATAAGCAACGATCAAAACTACCATTGCGATAACGAGCAATACTAAACCATTCATTTTTCTTCCCCCTTAATATTGTTAAGAATAAAAATACACTTGTAATTCTTATTTGTCAATATAATAATTTATTTTAATAAATTATTTTTAGAAAAAAGATAAATATTTTCATTTTTTTTGTTAAAAAGATTAAAAACAGTCATTTTATTGACTGTTTCCTAAATTAAACTGACTATGGTATAGATTATAATAATAACCATGTTTAGCTAACAATTCTCGATGCGTTCCTTGTTCTAAAATACGACCTTTATCCATTACTAAAATAACATCAGCATTTTTAATCGTCGATAAACGATGGGCAACAATAAATGTCGTTCTTCCTTCCATCATAATATCAAAAGCTTCCTGGATTTGTAATTCAGTTCGTGTATCAATCGAACTAGTCGCTTCATCTAAAATCAA
Organism: Erysipelatoclostridium sp. An15; assembly: GCF_002160675.1. Taxonomy (NCBI): domain Bacteria; kingdom Bacillati; phylum Bacillota; class Erysipelotrichia; order Erysipelotrichales; family Coprobacillaceae; genus Thomasclavelia; species Erysipelatoclostridium sp. An15. Next base: position 4,214 of record NZ_NFLA01000027.1, on the reverse strand, counting down.
CATCGGTGGTTTAGTAAGCATAATTCGAGCTATACAAATTAACTGTTTTTGTCCTTGAGAAAGATTGCCACCATCTTCTTCTACTAACGTATCATACCCTTCTGGTAACTTCATAATAAACTTATGAACCCGGGCTTTTTTGGCCGCAGCAATTATTTCTTGATCACTTGCATCACTTTTTCCATAAGCAATATTTTCTTTAATTGTCCCTTTAAAGATCCAAGATTCTTGTAAAACCATTCCGTATAATCGTCGTAAATAATTTCTTTCCATATCTCTAGTATCAATGTTATCTACTTGGATAGTACCACTGTTTTGATCATAGAAACGCATTAATAAATTTATTAAAGTCGTTTTCCCACAACCAGTTTTACCAACAATAGCAACTGTTTGTCCTGGTTTAGCTTCTAAACTTAAATTTTCAATTAATGATATATCAGGATTATAGCTAAAACAAACATCCTTTAAACAAACCTGTCCACTGATATTTTCAATCGTTTGCGGATCAGCAACTGGTTTTTCAACTTTTTCATCTAATAATTTAAATACTCTTCCACTAGCTGCAAGAGCAGTTTGCATTTCTGTCATTACTGAAGAAATTTCATTAAATGGTTTAGTGTATTGATTAGCATATGTTAAAAAGCTCGATAGTAATCCAACACTAAAATGCCCATTTAAAACACTAATTGCCCCAAAAACACCAACTGCACCATAAACCAAACTGTTGACTATTCTTGTTGTAGGATTTATCAAAGCACCATAAAACTGTGATTTAACGCCACTAACATGCATCCGCTGATTAATTTGTGCAAATCTTTGTTCATTTAATTCTTCATAATTAAATGCTTTAATCAAACGTTGATTACCAATCATTTCTTCAATATATCCATTCATATCACCACGAATCTCTAATTGTTCTTGAAAATATAAATGTGTTCTTTTAACAATCAATGAAGCTACTAAAAGTGATAACGGTGTTAAAACAATTACTACTGCTGCAATCGTCAAATTAATTAAACACATAATAATAATTGTCCCTACGATCGTTGCAATTCCTGTAAACAAGCTAGTAAAACTTTGCAATAAACCACTGCCTATTAAATCAATATCATTGATAACTCGTCCAATAATATCTCCATGAGGATGTTGATCAATATATTTTAGTGGTAATAAATGAATCTTTTCAAAAATTCGATCTCGTAAATCATTAGTAATATTATAAGTTATTTTGTTTGTTAGCTGTGATAATATCCATTGTACTATCGACCCAGCAATAATTATTAAAACAATAAATAACAATTGATTTATTAAAGCATTAAAATCAACTTTACCTACTCCAATCAATAAATCAATTGCTTGACCAAATAGAATTGGAGTAATCAGTGTTAAACAAACACTTATAAAAGATAAAACAAAAATCCCAATTAAAATAATTCGATACGGTTTACAATATGTAATTAAACGCATAATAGTTTTATTATCCATGTAAATCACCATCCCCACTATGCTGAGAAGCATAAATTTCTTGATAAATCTGGCAATTCTTCATCAAATTTTCATGACTATCATAGCCAACTAATTCACCATGATATAAAACAAGAATTTTATCAGCCTGTTCAACAGAAGCAATTCTTTGTGAAATAATAATTTTAGTCATTTGCAATTTCTTTAATTCCTGACGTAACCTAAAATCGGTAGCATAATCAAGAGCACTTGAACTATCATCTAAGATTAAAATCTTGGGATCTTTTACTAAAGCCCTAGCAATAGTTAGACGCTGTTTTTGACCACCAGATAAGTTTTTACCACCTTGGTCAATAAATGTATCTAAGCCTCTTTCTTTATCTTCTACTAATTCTACTCCCTGTGCAATTTGTAAAGCCGTCATTAATTTTTCATCACTAGCGTTTTGATTACCTAATTGCAGATTTTCTCTTATCGTTCCTGAAATCAAAGAAGCATACTGAGGTACAAAACCAATGAAACTTCGTAGTGATTGTAAATCATAGTCTTTAATTGGCTTTTCATTTAAATAAATTTCTCCATTATTAACATCATAAAAACGAGCAATTAGATTTACTAAAGAAGTTTTACCTGCACCAGTTCCGCCAATAATACCAATTGTCTGACCTGTATAAATTTTAAAATTAATGTTTGTTAAAACATTCTTTTTATTATAAGCAAAATCAACATTTTTAAACTCCAAACAAACCGGTGTATCATTCCAATCTGTTTCATTAGATAAACTTGTAATATCAGGATTAGTTTCTAACACTTCAAATATTCGTGAATAACTAGCTCCAGCTTTATTGTAAATAGAGATAACATTTGCAAAAACAATCAAAGCTAAAAGAATTGAATTCATATAATTAACTAAAGCAATAACTTCACCTTGTGATAATCCACCAATATTTACCTGGACCCCACCAAAATAAATAATTAATACAATTGCGACATTTACGATCAATTGTGTAAAAGGATTCAATAACGCCTGAATACTCCCCACTTTAACTTGAATATCTTTTTGACTTTTAGTTTCCTGTTTAAACTTATTAATTTCTTTGTCTTGTGAAGCAAAAGCTCTAATAACTCGAATCCCATTTAAGTTTTCACGTACAATTAAACTTATTTGATCAAGTTTTTGTTGGACCCGATTAAAATATGGCATTGAAACTATTGTAATTAATAACATGACAATTGCTAAAATTACTGCTCCACAAACAAAGATCAAGGCTAATGGACCACTGATTAAAAAGGCTAAAAATAACGAACCTAACATAATAAAAGGAGCTCTTGATGTTAAACGAATCGTCATAGCAATTGCTAATTGAATTTGAACAACATCATTTACTAATCGAGTTACTAATGTTGGTGCATTTAATTTATCTAAATTGTGATGATCATAGCGATTTATCTGATGATACATATCCTCTCTAAGTTTAGTCCCTACACTTTGTGATGTTACTGATGCATAATATTGACATATCAACGCAAACAGATATCCAATAACAGCTAATGCCACTAATATTAATCCCCGTGATAAAATATAATTTTGATCATTATTAGCAATTCCAACATCGATAATATCAGCCATTACTAGTGGTACTAATAATTCTAAAGCGGCTTCAGCTATCTTGGAAACAAATCCGCCAATAGCTGGAAACCGATAATCTTTAATGTATTTTAATAATTTCATTGTTACCCTCCCAACTATAAATAATTCTAGCCAATTTACTTTATAATTTAGCTGCAAACATAAATATAGCGCCCAAATTTATTTTTTTCGCCCTTTCTTCGAAAACAACTATCGTCTATATTATATCCAGCCTTAATAATTTCACCAGACATTTCTTCAAATGTAACTATCACTAGTCGATTACAGATTCTTCTTGATGATTCAATTATCTGGCACTGCTCTTGATAGCTAATTGGTGTATATAAATTATAAGGTAAATCAATTATGGCAACATCATAATGTTTATCCAAATTATGAATACTTACCTTATTAATTAAATACTCATTATAACCATAGTATTTTAAGTTTTTTCGTGCTTGCCATGATATTTCCCGAGAAATATCAAATCCCTCAATATTTAGTCCTAGTGCTAATCCTTCTAAAACTACAGTCGCCATTCCACAACAAGGATCAACTATTTTTAAGCTTTTATCACCTTGATAGGCAATGTTAACTAACGTTCTAGCCAGTCTAATATCTAACGAGTTAGAAAAAGTATTCGGTTTATCATCATGTTTTTTCCACGATGGAATACCATGATGATAATAGCCACAAAGCCATAATTGATTCAACTTAGTAATTGCAATAATATGTTTAGGTTTAGACATATTAACAGTTCCTTCAATAGCCCAGGAAATATCTTTACACTTCTGCAATGTTTCTTGATAATCAACATGGCTAATTTCATTTTTTAAATAAATAACCTTAAATTCCTCAAACTCATAATGCAATTGTTTAACTTTCTCTATTAATCGATCAAAGTTTTTATCTACAGACCAAATATCAACCTTAGCTTTCATAAAAACACTTTGATCAACACTATAATCAATATTACTTAAATAATATTTGCTTAAATATTCTTCTTTAAATAATGCCCGAAATTCTAATGCACACAAATCACGTTCTTCAGGCGGATAATTGAATACATATAGGTACTTTTCCATTACTTCTCCTTATTTGTAACCACTTTAATTTTATG
>NZ_NFLA01000026.1:0-38637 GCF_002160675.1 Erysipelatoclostridium sp. An15 | reverse complement strand
ATTAGAAAATATCATAAAATGATGATGGAGAAGCGAAAAAAAGAAGCTCTAATTAATTAAAAAGATCCAAAAAGTCCTTGAAAAAAAACTGATTTTGAAACAGATACCCTTATTGCGCCAAAAAAAAAGGCTTTTTTTTATGCAAAAATTAATTAAAAATAGCAAAAAAATTAAATTTTCCAAAAAATAATCTTCAAAACAAAAAAAGAAGCTGTAACGCTTCATTAAAGGTTAAAAAAACCTCCTTTCGTTACAGCCCCTTAATTTTTCAATAGCTGCAATTTGAACGCAGATTGATAATAACAAAGCTGCTTTAGTTAATTCATCTACCGAAGGATATGATGGAGCAATACGAATGTTACTATCTTGAGGATCTTTACCATAAGGGAAAGTTGCTCCAATAGTTGTTAAAGTAACCCCAGCTTCTTTACATAATTCACCAACTCTTTTTGCACATCCTGGCATAACATCTAAACTAATGAAATAACCACCATTAGGTGTTGTCCATTTAGCTACTTCTTTTCCTGCTAATTCTTTTGTTAGAGAATCAATAACGCAGTCAAATTTAGGTTTTAGAATTTCAGCATGTTTTTGCATGTGTTTTTTTAATGTCGGAACATCTTTAAAGAATACTAAATGACGTAACTGATTCATTTTATCTTGAGAAATAGATTGAATAGTTAAACGTTTCTTTATATCAGCGATATTGTTATCACTAGCAACAATACATGATACCCCAGAACCAGCAAAAGTAATTTTTGAAGTTGATGCTACCATGATTACTAAATCTTCATTATTATATTTTGGTAATTCATCAAAAATATTTAATAGCTGATCACCTGGTTGAGATAAATCATGAACATAATAAGCATTATCATAAATAATTCTAAAATCTTTGGCAGCAGGTTTTAATGCTGCTAACCCTTTAACAATTTCATCACTATATGTAGTTCCAGTTGGATTTGAATATTTTGGTACACAGAACATTCCTTTTACATGATCGTCTTTTATATATTCTCTAATTACATCTAAATCAGGGCCATCTTCATTCATTGGAACAGTTATCATTTCAATACCAAAGTACTCTAAAAAAGCAAAGTGACGATCATAACCTGGAGCAGGACATAAAAACTTAACATGATCTAGTTTTGACCATGGTGTATTTCCTAAAACTCCTGATAACATTGCTTGAGTTAAATAGTCAAACATCAATGTTAAACTAGATGTTCCACCAATAAGTACATTATCAACATTTACTGATAATAATTCAGCAAAGAATTTTCTTAAATCCATTAATCCTTCTAAACCACCATAATTTCTACAGTCAACACCATTGCTTAGGTATTCATGGCAATTTAATAATTCCATTGATAAATCAAGCTGTTTACTAGAAGGTTTCCCTCTCGACATATCAAGGTTTAAATGTTGTTGTTTAAATTCATTATATTTTTGATCTAATTCAATTTTAGTTGCTGCTAATTCTTCTTTAGTCATTTCTATAAATGCTTTCATGATATTCTCCTTTCTTCTCTATATAAGTCTAATGTATTGTACCTATTATATGGCAAATTTTCAAGATTTATAATTGAATTTAAGCTAAAATATTTATTATTTTTTTTAGAAATATTGACTTAAAGTTAACTATAAGTATTAAAATGATTTTATAGTAAAGTTGGAGGTTCAAAATGGAAACAAAAATATTGGGTAAGGATTTTAAAGTATCAGAAATTGGTCTTGGCTGTATGGGAATGACTCATGGTTTTGGAGATGCTTCTAATCAAAAAGAAATGATCGAAGTAATTAGAAAAGCTTATCAAGAAGGAATTACAATGTTTGATACAGCAGAATGTTATCAAGGAATTGATAGCCAAGGTAATAAATTATATAACGAAGATTTATTAGGAGAAGCTTTAAGTATCTATCCTCGTGATAGTTATCAAATAGCAACAAAATGCGGTATAAAGGTTGTTAACGGTCAACAGGTCTTAGATGCCCGTCCAGAAGTAATTAGAGATTCTTTAGCAAATTCATTGAAAAGATTAAAAACAGAATATGTTGATTTATATTATTTGCATCGTGTTGATCCTAATACCCCAATTGAAGTTGTTGCTAAGACAATGAAAGAATTAATGGCTGAAGGTAAGATTAAACATTGGGGATTAAGTGAAGCTGGAAACGAAACAATTAAAAAAGCACATGCAATTTGTCCATTAACAGTTGTTGAAAGTGAATATTCGATGATGTTTAGAGATCCTGAAAGAAATGGTTTATTAAAAACATTAGAAGAATTAAACATCGGTTTTGTTCCTTTTGCTCCATTAGGAAAAGGATTTTTAACAGGTACAGTTGATGTTAATCAAAGATTCCCAGCTAACGATACTCGTAGTAAACAACCAAGATTCAAACCAGAAAATATGAAGGCAAACCAGGTTTTACTTGATTTGATAAAATCTATTGCTGCTAAGAAAAATGCTACACCAGCTCAAATTGCTTTGGCATGGGTAATGGCAAAGGCATCATGGATCGTACCTATTCCTGGCAGTCGTAAATTAAGTCGAATCAAAGAAAATATCGAAGCTACTAATATAAAATTAACAGCACAGGAATTAATGGAAATTAATGAAATGTTAGATAAGATGGAACTAAAAGCTGAGCGCTGGGATCCGGATTCACCAAATGCTAAAAGAGTAGGTAAATAATTATAATCTTTAAATTGCTCACTATTTAAAAGTGTTTTATAATATATTTATGAGGTGAGTTTAATGACAATTGCAGAAGTAAGTAAGAAATTTGATATAAGTTCGACAACATTAAGATATTATGAAAAAATTGGTTTAATGAATCCTGTTTCTAAAAATGCTAGTGGACATCGTGATTATCAAGAAGCTGATTTCCGTCGGATTAATTTTATCAAATGTATGCGAAAAGCGGGAATGACAATAGAACAGATAAAGTTATATGTCGATTTATTTAATGAGGGTGAGCATACTATTGCTAGACGTAAAGAAATAATGATTGAACAGCTTGGTAATTTAGAAGCACAAGTAAGTGAATTAGAAGATATAATTGCTTATTTAAAACATAAAATTGATAATTATGAAAATACATTAGTAAAACGTGAGATGGAACAACGTCATAAACAAGCAGTTGCAAAATAACAAAAATCTCGTAGAATAAAATAGTTCTACGAGATTTTATATGTTATAATGAAATAAGTAAAGATAAACAACTTAATATTTAGTTGTTTTTAATGGAGGGTCGAAAATGGGAATAAATCTAATTATTGGAATCGTTATTGTTGTTGTTTTATTAATTATATTAATAATATTTTTAAGAAAAAGATCACATCGACCAAAATATTATGTATTATTAGTTAGTTTTGATGATGGATATTACGTTGATTTATCTAATGATGAACGTTTTAAAAGAATGGCTCGCTTTGAAAAAGATAAAGATGGATTTATTGCCGAAACTAATTTAAATGAAGTACAACTAAAAAAAGAAATTGGTCATATCTTAGAAATGGATTTAGCGAAAATTCATGTTATAGTAAAAAGATGGTGGTTAAATCGTAATTATGACGATTTTATTTAAGCGTGGTAGTTGCCATGCTTTTTATATTATAAATTTGTTTATATAATAAATTTTAAAATAAACGTGTTTGATAAGGAGGATAGCATTAATGGAAATTCGGGTCTTAGAGTATTTTTTAGCGATTGCCAGAGAAGAAACTATATCAGGAGCTGCAAAAGCATTGCATATTACACAACCAACTTTATCGAGACAAATGAAAGATTTAGAAGATGAAATTGGGAAGCAATTATTTATTAGAAGTAATAAAAAAATAACATTGACAGATGAAGGAATTCTACTTAGACAAAGAGCTGAAGAAATTGTTAGTTTGATAAATAAAACTGAACAAGAATTAATAACAATGGATTCAGTTTTAAGCGGTAATATTTATATTGGATCAGGTGAATGTCAAACATTAAGAATCATTACAAATGCAATGAAAAAAATGCAAAAATTACATCCTGGAGTAAAGTTTAATATACATAGTGGTAATGGTCCTGATATTATTGAAAAGATTGATAATGGATTAATTGACTTTGGAATGATTACAAAACATCCTAAAATTTCTAATTACAATCATTTAGAAATGCCAATCAGACATCATTGGGGTGTACTAATGTTAAAAGATGATCCACTAGCACAACTTGAAACAATATCTTTTAATGATATTAAAGATAAACCACTGATTATTTCTAAAGAAACAAGTGAAAATTCTGAATTGGTAGAATGGTTTAATAATGATATCGATCACTTAAATATAATTTCTAAGTATAGTCTGTTATTTAATGCGACTTTGATGGTTGAAGATGGACTAGGATATGCGATTTGTTTTGATAATCTAGTCAATACTACTGGTAAAAGTAATTTATGTTTTCGACCATTAGAAGCTTCAATAGAAGTTACTTACTATTTTATTTGGAAAAAATATCAGGTTTTAAATAAAGTTTCTCAATGTTTTTTAGATATTGTAAAAAAGACAATTGATGAATATGGTAATTAAGATATTAAAAGTAAATAATGCAAAAACTAGTATATGCTTATAAAGCATATACTTATTTTTATTATAGGTATTTGATATTAAGAATATGCAAAGTTAAAATAATAATTAAGGAGGGCTGGTGTGATGAAAAATCAATTAGATGAAAATGAAATAAAGTCTTGTTTATTAGAAATTGGGTGTAAACAGGTTGAAGATGTTATTGAAAATTTAAAGAATGATAATTTAAAAAATGCTATTCATCTTTTAAAAATTGAAAGATGTCATTTATTGGAAAAATTACATCATGAACAAAAGAAAATTGATTGTTTAGATTATTTAATTTATAGCCTGAAGGATAATAATCAAAAATAAGGAGAAAGACAAAATGGAAGATAATTTGGTTATTAAAGAAATAACAGTTGAAAATTTAATAGAGCCAATTGGAATTGATAGTTACAAGCCACGTTTTGCATGGAAACTAGAAAGTTTTGAAAGTAATGTTTTTCAAAAAGCCTATCAAATTCAAATATTTGATGAAAATAAATTAGTGATTGATACCGGAAAAGTTGAAAGTAATAGTAGTATTGAAAATATTGTAAAAGGATTTATTCCTAAACCAATGGTTAGATACATAATTAAACTTAATGTTTGGGATAACTATGATCATAAAGCTTATTATGAAACTTATTTTGAAACTGGGCGTTTAAATATACCGTTTGAAGCTAGCTGGATTGAACCAGAACAGGAACCAACACCTTAAAGTTTGGAAGGAAAACAGATGGACCGGGAATCTGTTGCTTCTAATACAAATTTAGATAGAGAAAGAGATTTTGCTGAATTTAGACCATCTAAATATATTCGAATCCCTTTTGAATCAAAAAAAGCAATTAAAAAGGCACGTGTGTATATGACAGCACATGGTATTTATCAGTTTTATGTTAATGGAGTGCGCTATGATAATAGAGAATTTGCACCAGAAAATACATCTTATCATAAATTATTACAATATCAAACTTATGACATTACTCCATTATTACAAATGGGTAAAAATGTTTTTGGTATTATTATAGGTGATGGCTGGTGGTGTGGTCGAGTAGGAACAACAGGTGATAGTTGTCAATATGGAAATAAACTGGGATTATTATTTGAAAGTGTTATTACCTATCATGATGGTTCTAAACAAATTATTACTGGTAGTCAAGGGAAATCAATGAGCGGTCCAATTATTTTTTCAGATTTATTTGTAGGCGAAAAATATGATGCTCGAAAAGAGTTATCTGGCTGGTTAAAAGCAGATTATGATGATAGTAATTGGGATGAAGTTAAAGAAGTTGATTATCCAATTGATAATTTAGTTGGCCAAAGTAGTGAGCCAGTACGGATAATTAATAGTTTTAAGCCAAAAAGAATTATTAAAACACCAGCTAACGAAACAGTTATTGATGCTGGTAAAATTGTTGCTGGATTTGTTGAATTTTCATTAACTGCTAAAGCTGGAATTGAAATTAAACTAGAACATTCAGAAGTTTTGGATACTAATGGAAATTACTATAATAATATTTTAGGTACTAATAAAGAACAGACTGATATTTATATTACTAAAGATGGCTTTCAAACGTTTCGACCTCATTTTACTTATCATGGTTTCCGTTATATTCGAATTACTAACTGGCCACAAACAATATCCCCTGATGATTTTAAAATTAATGTAATAAGTAGTGATATGGAATCGATTAGTTCTTTTAAAACTAATAATCAATTAATAAATCAATTACAACATAATATTGTATCTAGTCAAGTAGCTAATTCAATTTCAATTCCGACCGATTGTCCTCAGCGTGAAAAAGCTGGCTGGACTGGAGATATTATGGCTTATGCTCCAACAATGTGTTTTAATTCTAATGCTCACTCTTTTTTAAGAAGCTGGATGAATAATGTTCGTGTTGATCAGTTAAAAAATGGAGAAATCCCCGTAGTTGTTCCTTATTTGAAAGCTTATGAAATTTTTATTAAAGGAATGACTGGTTTTGAAACTAGCTGTGGCTGGGGTGATGCTGTTTTAACAGTGCCATATGCCATTTATGAGGCTTATGGTGATAAACAGGTTTTAATTGATAATTATGATGCTATGAAAAAATGGATGAATTATATTGAAGAGCGAATGCATAATCATCATCCTAAAGATTATGATACTTATGATCAGGCTAGAAAGAAACGTAGTTATTATTTATGGAATACTGATTTTCATTTTGGTGATTGGCTAATACCAAGTCTAGTTTTAAATAATCCTGATGGTGGAGCAATGATGGATACTGCATATGCAACAATGGAAATTGTTGCACCAGCCTATGCTGCTTTTAGTTGTCAATACATGGCTAAAATTGCAACTATTTTAAAAAAAGAAGATGATAGTCAAAAATATAAGCAATTATATGATAAAATTCGCCAGGCTTTTATTGAAGAATATGTTCACGAAGATGGTACTATTGATGCTGATTTTCAAGGAATATATGTTATTGCTTTAAAAAATAATTTAGTTAGTGAAACAGTACGTCCTAAAATGGTTGAACATTTATGTAAATTAATAAAAGATAATAATAATTGTTTAGATACTGGTTTTTTAAGTGTATTATTTTTAATGGATGTATTGTGTGAAAACGGAAAACGTGATATTGCTTATCAATTGTTATTTCAAACAAAATGTCCAAGCTGGTTATACATGGTAGAACATGGAGCTACATCAATATGGGAAAGCTGGGGTGCTATTGGTGAAGATGGAACAGTAAGTACCTATAGTTATAACCATTATGCTTTTGGCTGCATTGGTGACTGGATGTATAGAGAATTAGGAGGATTACAAATAATTGAACCAGGTTATAAAAAATTCAAAGTTGTACCAGCACTTGATTGTGGTTTGGAATTTGTATCGATTCAAGAAAACAGTCCTTATGGAAAGATTAAAATTGATTGGCAACGAATTAAAAACCAGATAATTGTTCATGTAACAGTTCCAGTTAATACTACTGCTGATATTGTTTTATCAAATTTTGTTAAAAAAGATGTTGGCAGTGGAAATTATACATTTGTAATTACAATTTAATATGTTTAAGTTTATCTTATATTAAAAAGTACTGCTATAATCTAACGTTATATAAGGTAGTAATGAAAACAATATGGGTGTTACAAAGGTGAACGTCAGTGTAAAAGGCGGAAATGCTTTTTATGCTGTCTTTCTTTATATTTAAAAATAAAATTGTACATTCTTCTATCCTAAATTTAATTTCTATAATATAAACGAAGATAGATATTTTTAATAAGGAAATCCTATACACATAAATTAAATGGTGGTAGTAATAATCCCTGCCACCATCAATTTAGTCATTCTCATCATTAGATCAATTTGAAATAAAATGCAAATCATCTACTATCATATCTATCGCTATATTATCTTTCATATGCATTACAAATCACTTTCTGAGTCAATCGTCATCATAATAAAAAAATTCATGTTTATAAATATACATGTTTATAAATATAAACTTTTTGCCTCTTAATTTCAGGCTTATAGTTTATTGAATTTCAACAATTGATTAGTTAAAGATTTTATTTCATCATCATTTACATCTATATCCCTCTCGACAAAAACAACAATATCATAGTAATTTTTATCTTTAAAATTTTTTAATTCACCAAGTTCATTACAAATATAACAATCTGTAAAAGTAATCTTGCTGGCTATTTTTCTATTATGCTCAATTCCGAATTTTAAGATGTCTATTGCTCTGTGCTTATATTTATCTAAATGTTTCAAAGCATATTTTAAGCAGTTGTTGATTATAGGATTAATAATAGGACGATATGTAATAGACTCGACTTGTTTTTTTCTTCTACTGATATTTCCTAACTTAAGCTCATAAGGTTTTATTTCAAATATTGAATTAAACAAGCCATCATTGTCTAGTATTATTTCTAAATATTCACTTTGACAAAAAATACAATTTTCTGCACCGTAGTGATGATTTGTAAAAAACATATTGTATGGATCATAAATATCATTGAATAGTTCTACATCATTCATACTTGCAACAAGACGAGCGAACTCTATATAGTTTTCAAAATGAATATACGTTATACCTTTACCTTTACTAAACTCAAATTGATTGTGAAACCATTTCAATTTTATTCCGTATTCATCATGAAGATATCTAACACCGTTTACTGAATGATATTCAACTACATAATCAAGAAAGGTTTTCTCAAATTCATCAGTTTGAGTAAGAATAGATTCTCCGTCTTTTGTAAGCAATAAGTCAAATTCTTCTTTATATAATTTTGGGTCATCTAGATATGCATAATATCTAAATCCTTTATTGAACGGTACATTTTCTTTTTTAACAGGTAATTTGTATGCATTTTCTTCTAATAATCTAGCCAATGAAATACCAAATATTTTTTCTAGCGGAATAATAAAATCGTATTTAAGAGGCCTTTCTCCTTTTAGCATTTTTGAAAAGTTGGATTTTTCTTTATTGGCAAATTCATATGCTTCTTGTCCTTTAATTCCTAGTTCGTGAGCAATATCAACGAGTAAATGAGTATACATCTTGATTCCTTTTAATTTCATATAATGATCAATATTGTTTTTCAAATTCTCCATAATTACACCTCCACAATCTTTATACCTTTATATTATAGCATACTATTTTTAGGTTTAGTGGTCATTTAAGACAATTTTTGTTGTCGATTTTGACTTGTTTTAAAATCCACACTAGAAATCATACAGTCAAATTTGACAACTAATTTATAATAGTGCTTCATATATAACATAAAAACTTCACAAAATATTTTGTCAAGGCTACCAAAATTTTAACGAGCAAATGTTTTTTAGGGAGAGAAGGAACAACAGTGTGAGTAAAATTTTCATTCATTACATATGGAAATGAGCGATACAAAGTTTGTACAACACTAGCTAAAGACATTACGGTGAAGATTTGATGTATTATAGTGAAAGATACATAACTTACGAAACGGGAATTACGATATTATATACTGTAATGAATAAGGAAACTGTACTGACAGTTTTGTCTTTAATCTATACTCATCGCCGATTGTACTTTAGAGGTGCTGTAAAAGAATAATTTAGGTTTGCTGTTATTGACTTAAGATTAGAAAAAATGGGTAATATATTTTATGGAGGCGAAATTTTTATAGTGATTAATAAAGTCAAGCTTTTTTTAGGCGCTCAAGATATAAGAGGATTACCTTTATCTACTAAAGAATTATATATAATAATTGCAACAGGTTTTTGTTATAGCGTTATCGAAGATCAAAATAGTCAGCAGTATTACATTAATAATAAATATATTGATTTTGAGTCTGAAAATTAAATTCAGGCTTTTTTAATAAATAAAAAAATACCCAACTTTTATTAGTTGAGTATCCTATCTATTATTGACAATAAATCTAAGTAATCTTTCTACCTAATTTAAAATGCCTTAATAGCCAAACACAAACAAAGGATATAATAGCAATCGTTATTGTAAGCATAGGTATTGCAATCCATGCTGATAAATCAGCTGCTTGCATATGATTTTTATAAATATCTAAAAAGATAATATGGATTAGATATATCCCAAATGAACAACCGCTTAATAAATCAATAATTTTTTTTGTTTTTATACTAGGCGTTATTTTATACTTCGCAAGCCGCAATACAAAAAGGAAAAAGGCAGCACTAGCTAAGATAATTAATGGATTGCCATATTCTAATATTTCTTCATAGTGATCACCAATTGAATATGATATTGATGCAGTTAGAAATGCTGTAATTGCCATTGAACCTAAAAATGTAATTATTAAATTTTTTTGATTTATAGGTATGTGTTTTTTGTACTTATAAATATAATAACCGATAAAGAAATAATAAGAATATACTCGATCACCAATTAACGGTAAGTCATAATATGGTTTTAGTTCATCTAATGATAATATATAATTAAATATGACAGTAATTGTAATTATGATCAAAAATGCTCGTTCTGTTTTTAATGACATATGGCGACACATTATTTGAAAGAACGGTAATACTATATAAATTGGAATTATTGCATATAGATACCATAGATGCTCGGTTATTGGAAAATATAAAATTTCTCTAAATAACTGAGGTTCTTTTAAATAATAAATATTCCAGAAATAATAAATTATGCTCCATACGATAAAAGGAATGAGAAATCTTATAAGACGATGCCAATGTTTTTTTAATGGCTCGTCCCTTCCTAGTAATAAAGCACCTGAAATCATGAAAAAGCATGGGACACTGACCCTAGCTAATGTATCAAGAATCAAAGAAAATATATACTCATTTTGAGGTATTTTATCAAATGCCCGACAGTAATAATTTGCTACATGAATTATAATAACCGATAGAAATGATATATTACGGATAATCTCTAGATTATAATCTTTTTCTTTCATTGTTCTTCATCACCTGTTCTTATTTAAAATATTTCTTTGTTGAAAAGAATTGTACGGTAGAATTTTACAAAAATTTTTATTATTAATAAAGTTTAAAGTTAAAATTTCTATAAATATTATATTACAAAATACAATGCTAGTCACTATGATGAATCATTCATTATGATTTGAAAATATATTATCTATAAAAAACTTTAGCTATTATAAAATGAAATAGTTAACTATAATAAATTTTACTGCCATGACCAATTTTAAAAGAAAAAACCGCACTAGAATGCGGTTTTTAGTCAATTTGGCATCCTCAGTAGGAATCGAACCTACAACTTAACCTCCGGAGGGTTACGTGATATCCATTTCACTATGAGGACATTACTAGACAAGTATAACACTAATATTGATAAAAATAAATAAATATATAAAAAATTATCTTAAATATTTAAGGATAAATTATATAATATTAATAGTTATAATTCATTAAATAAAAAAATTTTTAAAAGAATGAATGGATTTTTACTTACCAATCGTATTATTTATGAAGGCACAATTTAATGTCTAAATAATCGAGGAGGGATATCAATGAAAAAAATAGTAGTTAGTATTTTAACAGTTGTGATAATGTTAACAGTTGGAGTAAAAATTCTAAAGGCAGATTCACCAGATATGTATACGCCTGAAAACGAAACTAAATATAGTTATGTTACTAGTAAAGAAGGTGTGAATAATTATATTAATAGTGGTTGTTTTCATGTTGATAGTGATAATAATGGGATTTGTGATAATCGGCATAGTCATCACCGACAACATAATAGACATCATTAATAAAAAGGATAGTTTTAATGCGAAGCGAACAAGAGGTAAATAGAGTAATTGAGTTATATGGCGATACTGTTCGACGATTATGTATGATTTATTTGAAAAATTATGCGGATACCGAAGATATATTTCAAAATGTTTTTTTGAAATATGCTACAAGTTCAATAAAGTTTGAAAACGATGAACATGAAAAAGCGTGGTTTATTCGAGTTACAATTAATAAATGTAAAGATTTACTCAAAAGTTTTTTTAGAAATCGCACAGTATCATTGGATGATATAGTTGAAAAGCCTGAAGCGATACCATCAGAATATAGAGAAGTTTTAGAAGCTGTTCTTTCGCTTCCTCAAAAGTATCGCAATGTTGTTTATTTACATTATTATGAAGGCTATAGTGCACCACAGATTAGTCATATTTTAGGTAAAAATGTAAATACTGTTTATACGCTCCTAACTCGTTCTAAAAAAATGCTTCGAGAAAAATTAGGAGGTGATGAGTATGAATGAAAAAATTAAAAAGGCTTTTGATCAGATTCAAGCTGAAGATGAACTAAAAAATAAGACTAAGGATTTTATTTTAAATAAAACTAATGGTTACAATCAAAAACCTAAAAAGACTAGGTATTGGCGTTTAGTCCCAATTGCAATATGTATGTTATTTGCTTTTTGGGGTGGTTATTGGCTTTATTTTACACCAACAGTAGAGATTAGTATGGATGTCAATCCATCAATTGAATTGAGTGTTAATCGCTTTGATAGAGTAATATCAGTAACAGGTTATAATGATGATGGTCAAGAATTAATAGAGTTATTGGATATAAAACATATGAATTATAATGATGCTATTGATAAGATATTAAATAGTCAGGATATTACAGAGCTTTTATCTAATAATGAAGTCATGACTATTTGTGTAATTGGCAAAGACGGTAAACAGTCAACTAGAATTTTTTCTAATATAGAATCATCTACAGCAAAAACAGAAAATACCTATTGTTATCATGCTCAAATGGAAGAAGTTGAAGAGGCTCATGATGTAGGTCTTTCATATGGTAAATATAAGGCATATTTAAAAATTAAAAGTTTAGATCCTGATATAACACTTGAACAGGTACAAGAGATGACGATGAAAGAAATACATGATCTAATTCATTCTTTATCAAATAATAATCAAAATGACACTGATGCTGACCAGCATGGACATCAAGGTAGTCATCATGGACATAAATAGAAAACTAACAAGTTGCGATATGTAATTCATATCGCAATTTGTTTTATGGTGAATGTTTTTTAATTAATAAATATTGGCTAGGAAAATAAAATAACCACGAAAACTTACATAAAGAAGGAGGTAGTATTTTTAAGTAAGTTAAGGCAATAATAATATCACAACATAGTAAAAGAGTAATTACCATTAACATATTTGTGTTTTTACTTTTAATACAATAAATTAAATTAGTTAAACTAAAAAATAAATAAACTAATGCTAGACTAATAAGAGGATCAATAAAAATTATAATTAAAAATAACCATGGTAAATAACTTTGATAAGATAGTAATTTCATATATTGAATTTGCACTAAGATAAAAAAGATAATACCTAAAATATAATAATCTGTAAATAATAAAAGATAATCAGCAATAAGTGAAAAAAATACTGCTTTTAATATAAAAGAATTTTTTAAATAAAGAATGGAATAAATAAAGTTGTTTAATGTCGTAAACCATTTTATATAACTACTATTAATATTTAAAATATCAAAAAAGATAAATAATCCAAAAAGCATTAAATTAATAAATAACATCATGTCACCAAAATAATTATTAACGATTAAAACTATTATTAGTATCAAAAAATTAATAAATTTGTTAAAATATAGATACATTGGAGGTTAAAACATGAATCAAAAGCACATATTTATAATAAAGCCCAATCCTAATAACGTAAAAATAGAAACATTAATCGTAAAAAATATGCAGGGTTATCCCTATGAAATCAAATATACAAAATATCCTAAACACGCAAGTGCTATAGCAGCTAGTTATCAAGGCTGTCATCATCGTATTTATGCAGTTGGCGGTGATGGATTGATTCATGAAGTTGTTCAAGGTTTAGCAGGCAGTGATAATGAATTAGTAATTTTGCCAGCTGGTACTGGTAATGATTTTATTAGAACAATTGCCAATACCCGAGATTTAGAAACTTTGTTAAAAAAATCATTAAAACTACCAGCCCAGCCAATTGATTTGATCAAAGCTAACGATATTTATTGTATCAATGTTTTTTGTTTAGCACTTGATAGTGATGTAGCAAATAATGTTCATAAATATCGTCAAATTAAAGTATTACCACGTTCATTACAATATGTAAATGTACTAGTTCGACGCTTTGTAAAATATCATCCTCAACCAGTTACTTTGCGTTATCAAGGGAAGACTATTTATAAAGATAGGTTACTAATAGGTGCTTTTTGTAATGGTAAATATTTTGGTGGTGGATTTAAAATAGGCAAATATGCTGATGTTAAAAATGGTTTAATTGATATTAATTTAGTACCACAGTTAAAAAAATCACAGTTACCATATTATGTAACGTTATTGTTAACTGAAAAGTTAGAACAAGGTAAGTTGTATTATCATAAGCAGTTAAAAGAAGTTGAAGTTGAAAGTAACAAGGAAGTAAATATTGACGGGGAAGTTTATCCAGCGGGAATTTATCAACTTAAAATTGTAAATAAAGCAATAAATGTTGTTTTATTTGAAAAAAATGATTGACTTTAGTCAAGTTTAAGTTTAGAATGATTTTCATAAAAGGGAGTAGCTGACACGATAGTGTTTACGATTTCGTCAATACGATGATTTAGATCATCCGGAACGTGATTAAATAGCGAGACTTTTATTGCAAAATTATTATGCAATAAAAGGGCTCGCTTTTATTGTGTTAAAAAAGGAGAAAAAAGATGAAAGCTTATTACAACGAAAGTAAAACAGAGGTAAGAAAACAAGTTAATGGATCCCTAAAACCGTTAACAGAACAGCAGGTTAAAGCTAATCAAGAAAAGTATGGTTTAAATGAGCTTGTTGAAGCTAAAAAGAAAAGTCTGCTGATGGTATTTTTAGAGCAATATAAAGATTTCTTAGTTATAATCTTGATTATTGCAGCGATAATTTCAGGATTTTTAGGAGATTTTGAAAGTGCAATCGTAATTTTAATTGTTATTACAATTAATGCTATTTTAGGAACTGTTCAAACAGTTAAAGCGGAACAATCTTTAAATAGTTTAAAAGAATTATCGTCACCGACTGCTAAAGTCTTAAGAGATGGTAAGATTGTTGAAATTCCTAGCAAAGAAGTAACTATTGGTGATGAAGTTCATCTTGAAGCTGGTGATTATATTCCTGCTGATGGAAGAATTTTAGAAAACGCTAGTATGAAAGTTGATGAAAGTGCATTAACTGGTGAAAGTGTCGCTGTTGAAAAAGATACTGATGCTATTGAAGGCGAAGTTCCACTTGGAGATCGTACTAATATGGTTTATTCAGGAAGCTTTGTTACTTATGGACGTGGAACATTTTTAGTAACTGCAATTGGTATGGAAACTGAAGTTGGTAAAATTGCTCAGTTATTAAAATCTACTTCAGAAAAGAAAACACCTTTACAAGTTAACTTAGATAATTTTGGAAAAAAATTATCAATTATCATTATTATTTTCTGTGCTATTTTATTTGGTTTAAATATTCTTCAAGGTGGTAATGTTGGCGATGCCTTCATGTTTGCAGTTGCATTAGCTGTTGCTGCAATTCCAGAAGCATTAAGCTCAATCGTTACAATTGTATTGTCATTTGGAACTCAAAAAATGGCTCGTGAAGGAGCAATTATTCGTAAATTACAAGCTGTTGAAGGACTTGGAAGTGTATCAATTATTTGTTCTGATAAAACAGGAACATTAACACAAAACAAAATGACTGTTGAAGATTATTATGTTGAAGGACAAAGAATTCCAGCTGATCAAATTGATCCAAATATTCCTTTCCATAAAGATTTAATGCGAATGAGTGTTTTATGTAATGACTCTTCAAATGTAGATGGTAAAGAAATTGGTGACCCTACTGAAACAGCACTTATTAATTTAAGTAAAAAATTAGGAGTACCAGCAAGTAGAGTTCGTGGTGTTTACCCACGTTTAAGCGAATTACCATTTGATAGTGATCGTAAAATGATGTCAACTTTCCATTTATTAAAAGATGGCTATACAATGATTACTAAAGGGGCTGTTGATGCCTTGATGGGTCGTATTAAATATATTCGTAAAAATAATCAGGTAGTTGAAATTACTGATCAAGATAGAGAAGATATTTTAGCAATGAACATGGAATTTTCTAAAAATGGTCTTCGTGTTCTTGCTGTTACTTATCGTAAATTTGACCAAGAAAAAGTTCTTGAATATGAAGATGAAAATGAATTAATTTTCTTAGGATTAATCTCTATGATGGATCCACCTCGTCAAGAAAGTGCCGAGGCTGTAAGAAAAAGTAAAATGGCGGGAATTACGCCAATTATGATTACTGGTGACCATAAAATTACAGCTGCTGCAATTGCAAAAAGAATTGGTATTTTAACAGATATTTCTCAAGCTGTTGAAGGTAGTGCAATTGATAAGTTAAGTGATGAACAATTACGTGAATTTGTTGAAGATAAACGTGTTTATGCTCGTGTTTCTCCTGAACATAAGATTCGAATTGTTAAAGCATGGCAAGATAAAGGTAATATCGTAGCCATGACTGGTGATGGTGTAAATGATGCTCCAGCATTAAAACAAGCTGATATTGGTGTTGCTATGGGTATTACTGGTAGTGAAGTATCTAAAGATGCTGCAGCAATGGTATTAACAGATGATAACTTTGCTACAATTATCAAAGCAGTTGAAAATGGTCGTAATATTTACGCTCATATTAAAGATGCTATTCAATTCTTATTATCTGGTAACTTTGGAGCTATTTTAGTAGTTTTATATGCATCTGTATTGGCATTGCCGGTACCATTTGCTCCAGTTCATTTATTGTTTATTAATTTATTAACTGATAGTTTACCAGCAATTGCTTTAGGGTTAGAACCTCATGATAGTTCAGTAATGAATGAAAAACCTCGTCCAATGAACGAATCAATTTTAACTCGTACTTTCTTAACAAGTATTGGATTAGAAGGTTTAGTAATTTCTATTATGACTATGATTGCTTTCATGATTGGTTATCAAGAAAATGCATTACTTGCAAGTACAATGGCATTTGGAACTTTATGTTTATCAAGATTAGTACATGGTTATAACTGTAAATCTAAAGCACCAGTGTTATTTAAACGTGGATTCTTTAATAATAAGTATTTACAAGGTGCATTTTTAATCGGATTTGTTTTAATAACTTGTGTCTTAATGGTACCATTCTTAGATTCAATGTTTAAAGTTCAAACTCTTACAATCCAACAATTAATGATTGTTTATGGTTTAGCGTTAGCTAACTTACCAATTATTCAAGTAATTAAATGGATTAGAAATAGAAAATAAATTAGAAGCGGTCAATTTGATCGCTTTTTTTGTAACCTTTATTAAATATTAATTGTCTATATAGTGAATCGATTCAAAGGAGGTATCAATTTGAAGAACAATGTTGAATTAAACATTGATTTGATTATTGAAGAATATAGTCACTATGTATTTACAATTATTTATAATCTTGCGGGAAATAAATTATCTTATCAAGATATAGAAGAAATTATTGCTGATACTTTTTATCTTTTTTGGAAAAATCAAGATAATATTAAAAACATTAAATCATATCTGGCAGTTATAGCTAAAAACTGTACTTATAATAAATTAAAACAAACTAAACAATACGTTGAATACAATGATCAGATTTTAAACAAACAGGGATATTATCAAGAAGATTTTAATTATATGTTGCTTATTGAAGAAAAAATGCAACATCTAACTGATGATGAAAAAGAAATATTTCAACTTTATTATATTGAAGGATATAAGATTAAAGAAATTGCTAAAATAAAAAAGCAGAAAACTAATTATATGAAAGTAAAATTACATAGAATTAGAAAAAAACTAAGGAGGAAAGAGTAAATGCTACAAATTGATACTGACAAAATTAAAATGATGACCGGTAATAAAATTGCTTATACTCTTTATGAAAGAAGGTTAAATATGAAAAAAAAGAAATTAAAAAAAGTAATGTTTAGTATGGTTACTTGTTTAGTATTATTAGGTGGAGTAAAAACTGTTGATGCTTTAACTGAAGGTAAAATCAGTAATACTGTTAAAGATACTATTAGAGTTTTTTTTATTGGTGAAGATAATCAACAACAAGAAATGATCGGAGAACAGTATGTTGATGAAAATGGTGATATTTGGGTTAAATTTAAAGATCAAAGTGAAAATAAAGTAGATGTAAATGACAGTGAGTTAGAAAAAGAAGGATTACAGAGTAATACTGAAATAGATAAGTCAAGTGATGAGATAAATACGGATATAAAAGATAATCAAACTAAATAAAGATATGCACACATATTCATAAAAAAACGAATATGTGTGTTTTTACTTAAATTACAATTATTATCATGATATAATTAGCGAGTGTAAACAAGATGTTTATAAATAAAAAACATTACAGTTTTTTAGACATTTTATAATACAATAAAGATAAATGAGGTGGAAATTGTGGAAGTTGCATTAAAAACAGATTCAAGAAAAGTAAAACCAGGTGATACATTTATCGCTATTCCTAATGTTGTAAGAGATGGACATGATTATATTGAACAAGCTATAAAAAATGGAGCGATTAAAATAATTGCTGAACATGGAAAGTATAGTGTTGAGACAATGATAGTTGAAAGTACTCGAGAATATTTAAAAGAATATTTATATAAAAATTATTATCCATTAATTAAAGATATGAAATTAATTGGATTAACAGGGACTAATGGAAAAACAACTACATGTTTAATGATTTATCAGATTTTAAAAATGTTAGGGCAAAAAGTAGCTTATATGGGAACAGTTGGTTTTTATTATGGTGATGTTAAAAAGCCAATGGTTAATACAACTCCAGATGTTGATGTACTATATAATATGTTATTAGAAGCTAAAGATCATGGTGTAGAATATTTTGTTATGGAAGTAAGTTCACATGCTTTAGATATGGAAAGAATCTATGGACTAGAATTTGATGAAGTTGCTTTTACTAATTTGACGCAAGATCACTTAGATTATCATAAAACTTTAGAAAACTATGCTAATGCTAAACAAAAATTGTTTAAAAAAACACGTAATAACAAAGTTGCAGTTATCAATGGTGATGATCTTCATTATCAACACTTTGTTTTAGATAATAATAACAATATTATTATTAGTGCTAATGAAGGGGATTTATTAATTGAAAAAATTACTTTCAGTCATTTAGGAACTAGCTTTAAATTTAACTATCAAGGCAATGAATATAAAACATCATTAAATATGGTTGGCCGTTATAATGTTTATAATTATTTAATTGCCTTGTTATTAGTTCATTGTTTAGGTTTTAAAATAGAAGATATTTTACAATTAAATGAAGAATTAAAGGCACCAGCAGGACGAATGGAACTTATCAAGTATGGCACTAACAGTATTTTTGTTGATTTTGCCCATACCCCTGATGCAGTTTTAAATGTCTTAAGAAGTGCTCATGAATTTAAAGCAGGTAAAATTATTACAATTATTGGTTGTGGTGGTGATCGCGATCCTTTAAAACGACCTATAATGGGTAAAATAGCTGTTGAAAATAGTGATTATGTTATTTTTACTAGTGACAATCCTCGAAGCGAAGATCCTTTAAAGATTCTTGATGATATTACTGCTTCGCTTACAAATGATAATTATGTAGTAGAAGTTGATCGTGTTAAAGCAATTCGTCAGGGAATTGATTTATTAAAAGGTAATGATGTGTTGATGATTTTAGGAAAAGGACACGAAGATTATCAAATTACTAAAGAAGGAAAACATCATTTTAGTGATCAAGAAGAAGTAGCTAAGTATCTTGCAATCAAATCAGGAAAGTAGCTAGATATGAGAATTCATCAGTTAGATATTAATGATATTCAATATCAAAAAAAGGAATATTCAGATAGTTTATTATCGTCAGTAAAACGAATTGGCTTATCGATTCCAGTTAAAGTAAGATACGAAAATGGCCAATATTATTGTCAAGATGGTCATAAAAGATTAAGTGCTATTGCTAGTATTGAAGATCCTGTTTTATATGATAAACGGCGGAAAATTAATGTTATAATTATTAATAATGGTGATTTGCGTTCTAATGATTGCTGGCGCAGTCGTAATATGCATTAAAGACGAGGGGACTCCTCGTCTTTTAATTTATAATTTTAATCAATGATACGATTTAATAATTCAACAGCATCCATAGCATCTTTTGAATAATAATCGGCGTTGATTTCTTTAGCATAATCAGCAGTTAAGACAGCACCGCCAACAAAAATCGGACACATATTATCAATCTTTTTCAACATTGCAATCGTTTTTTCCATTGAAGCAACAGTAGTTGTCATTAAAGCACTTAAACCGATTGCTTTAGGATGATATTGATAGAAAGCATCAACAACTGTTTCAGGTGGTACATCTTTTCCTAAATCGATGATTTTATAACCATAACTTTCTAATACTACTTTAACGATATTTTTACCAATATCATGAATATCACCATGGACAGTTGCCATAATTACTGGACCTTTAGTAGCTGTTGTTTCTTTAAAAGTATCTTTGATTACACCAAAAGCAATTTTTGAAGTTTCAGCAGCTTGAATTAACTGTGGTAAAAAAATTGTATTATTTTCATATTGTTTTCCTACTTTATCTAAAGCAGGAATTAAAATGTTATTGATAATTTCTAGACCATCTTTAGTTTCTAATTGTTTTTTTGTAGCTGTTTTTACTTCATCTTTTAAACCACGAATAATAATATCTTCTAATGTAAAATCAGTTGTATTTTTTATAGAAGTAACAGTTTGATTAGATTGATTTTGAATATAAATAGTAGCATCTTGATCATAATTATATAAAACATTGAAAGCATCAATAGCATCCATTAGTTCTTTATCTAAAGGATTAATTATTGGTAAGTCTAATCCAGCTGCCATAGCCATAGTTAAAAAGGTTTTATTTAAAAGTGGTCGATTAGGAAGCCCAAAAGAAACATTGCTAACGCCTAATACGGTATGAACACCTAATTCTTCTTTAACCATTCTAACAGCTTTAATTGTTTCCATTACTTCTTTTTGTTGAGCAGAGACCGTCAAAACTAAACAGTCAATAATTATATTTTCTTTACTAATTCCATATTTAGCAGCAGTTTTGATAATTTTTTTAGCGATTTCCAGACGATCTTTAGCTTTAGGTGGAATACCATTTTCATCTAATGTTAAACCAATAACAACACCACCGTATTTTTTAACGATTGGGAAAATAGCTTCCATGGTTTCAGTCTTACCATTTACAGAGTTTATTAATGGTTTACCATTATAATAACGACATGCTTGTTCAATTGCTTGTGCATTAGAACTATCAATTTGTAATGGTAAAGAAATAACTTCTTGTAATAGCTTGATTACATGTTTCATTGTTGCTACTTCATCAATTCCTGGCAAACCAACATTTACATCAAGAACATGAGCCTTAGCCTGATCTTGTTTAATAGCTTCGATAACTAATTCATCATAGCGCTGCTGTTTTAAAGCTTCTTTCAATTTTTTCTTTCCGGTTGGATTTAAACGTTCACCACAAACAACAACATGATGACCAAATTCAACAGTTTTGCTGCCACTAGATACTCTAGTAGCTTTAACTGGAGTAGTAATAACTGGTTTGGCTGGTATTGCTTTTTTTAATTTAGCGATAAATTCTGGTGTTGTTCCACAACAACCACCAATAATGCGGACACCATTTTTGACATGTTTAATACTTTCAGCAACGAATGTATCGCTATCCATGTTGTAGCAGGTTTTACCAGCAACTAAACATGGTAAACCAGCATTTGGTTGTAAAATAACCGGTAATGAGGCTGTTTTTAAGACTTCATTAATAATCGGTGTTAATTCCACTGGCCCTAATGAACAGTTTATACCTAAAGCATCAACATTTAATCCTTCAAGAATATTGACCATTGTAACAGGATCGCAGCCTGAAAGAGTTCGCTGGTTAGTTTCATAAGTCATAGTAACAAAGACTGGTAAATCACTATTTTCTTTAACAGCCAAAACCCCAGCTTTAACTTCATATATATCAGTCATTGTTTCTAATAAAACTAAATCAACCTTATCTTTAGCGAGCAATACTTGTTCTTTGATAATTTCATAAGCCTGGTCAAATGATAAAGTACCCATTGGCTCTAATAATTGACCAATAGGACCAATGTCTAAAGCAATATAACTATTATTTTGACGATTGGTATTTTTTTGAGCTGCTTTAGCATTATCGATTGCTGCTTCAATTATTTCTTTTAAACTATAGTTAACATCTTTCATTTTTAAAGCATTGGCACCAAAAGTATTAGTTGTAATAAAGTCAGCACCAGCATTTAAGTATTTTTGATGAATAGATTGGATTAATTCAGGATGAGTAATATTTAAACATTCTGGAATTTCACCAGCTTTTAAGCCGGCTTCTTGTAATTGGGTCCCCATGGCACCATCAAATACTAATATTTCTTTTTTTAATCGTTCTTGTAACATCTTTGACCTCTTTTCCGATAATTACAATTATCTTTAAGTTTACATGAAAAACAATGTTTTTTAATTTTATCATCACCAATACCAATTAAACCAATCATTGATTTTTGAGGTAATAATAAATCATTGGGTAAAACAGTTAGACCAATATGTTTATCACATTGTAGAGCGCTAGCTAATTGATGATTAAGTTCTAATGGCACATTACCATAACCAGGACAAAATCGAAAAGTACGTTTACCAAAATTTTGCTGTTTTTCAAATTCATCAGCTTTATATTCAAGATAGCTGCTTGCAAGAGCATCTAATATTGTCATTCTAGTTACATCAATAACTGAGTAATACTTTAATTTTCGATCTAAATCAATTCCTAGTGTACATGCCATAACAACAACTTGATTGCATGAGTCAAATAAATCAATTAAATCAGGATAATCTATGTTCAAATCTAATTCTTTAATTTTTAAAGGCTGTTTAGATAAGGTATAGATTTTATACATGTATTTAAATGAGAACTGTTTAAGTTCTTCTAATTCCTGATCTAATAACAAATTAGTTTGTTGATCAAGTTTTTGATTTTGATAACCTAAGTATTTTAAAGCATTTTCTTTAATCATTTTTAAATTCCGCAAATATATTATTAGTTCTCATCAATATTTCTTTAGCTATTTCAGGACGATTCATTGTATATAGATGGATACCATCAACACCATTAGTAATTAAATCAATAATTTGATTAGTAGCATAATTTAATCCTACTTCTTTCATTGCTTTTGGATTATTACGGAAACGTTCTAAAGAAGCAGAAAGATTATAAGGAATATTACCACCGCTTAATTTAGCGATATTTAATAATGAGCGCGCATTAGTTGCAGGCATAATTCCAGCGATAATTGGAACATTAATTCCTTTTAAACGTGCTTCACGAACAAGACGATAATAATAGTTATTGTCATAGAATAATTGAGTAATTAAATATTGTGCTCCTGAATCAACTTTTTTCTTTAATGCTTCTAAGTCGGCTTCTAAGGAAACTGCTTCTTGATGTACTTCAGGATAACAAGCTCCACTTAAACAAAATGTATCAGGATAATTTTTGTTGATAAATGTATTTAATTCACTAGCATATTTAAATTCGTGTGGTGCAGTTTTAGGATCGTAATCTTTAGGGTAGTCACCACGTAAAGCTAGAATGTTTTGAATATTATTATCTTTTAGTTCATTTAATATTTTTGTTAGTTGTTTTGATGTAGCATCAATACAGCTTAAATGAGCTACTGCTTCAATACCGTATTGATTTTTAATTTTAGAAGCAATTTCAACAGTATGTTCAGTTGTTGATCCCCCAGCACCATAAGTTACTGATATAAAATCAGGTTTTAATGCTGATAATTCATCTATTGTTTTATAAATTGATGAAATGTCGCCATCATGATTTTTTGGTGGAAAAATTTCAAAAGACAAAGTCGGTTTTTTTAATAACATATCAATAATTTTCATTTGTATAACCCCCATTTAATAAATTAGGTATATTATAAAAAATAGCTTGATTTTCGTCAACTATCTTCATCTGGATTATCGTTGTCAATAATTCCTTGAATAATACTGGTTATTTGATTAGAAAGTGATGCTAAAGCTAATACAGTCAATAAGCGATTGTTATGATTATCAAGGTTGAGATCATAATCAGAAATGATTTGATTTAAAAATGTATTTAATGCTTCACTTTGAGTTTTTTTGAGAGTGATAAATTGATCATAGATTGCTTCTAAATCTTGATCTTGTTCATATATTGGTGATAATAATTGTTTAATTTCTTGAATTGTAATTGTGTTTTTTAAATTATAGATTATTAACATGCCAATTATTTGTTCTTTAGTATATTTTTTTCCTTTAACCGGTTTAATAACGCCAGCTTTAGAATAATTATTGATCATTGTTTTAGTAAGTAATTTATCATCTTTGAATCTTTTATTGTCGCTTAGATTGTTTTCAAATAAAGTCATTATTTGATCCATATATAAATCTAATTCTGGTATATCCTGAGTTTTTAAATCACTTTTATTGAGTGATTGTGTGATTATTGTTTTAAAATCCTTTTGTTCCATAATTAGTCACCTCGAAATAATTGTAGCTTAATTTTTAAATATCTTCAAGATGTGGTTGACATAGATAATATTAGTGATATTATAGATACATAATGTAGTATTTAAAACTACATAAGGAGGTTTTGATATGAAAATATTTAAAAAAGCAATGGATCCAATAAGTAGTGAAACGCATTTTATTGGGGCTATATTATCACTGGTTGCCTTGATTATTATGATGATCGTTGCAGCAGTTGAAAATTCTCCATCTTTAACTAAAGTAGGGATTACAGTTTTTGGTTTATCATCAGTAGCGTTATATAGTGCTAGTAGTATTTATCATTATTTTAATGGTAATGAAAATAATAAAATAAAACAATTTTTAAGAAAAATGGATCATGCAATGATCTATGTTTTGATTGCTGGAACATATACACCAATATGTTTAACATATCTAGATTATCCTCATAGTATTTATTTTTTGATAGTTATCTGGTCAATTGCAGCAATTGGTATTTTAATAAAGCTTTTTTGGATAAATGCACCTAGATTTTTATCAACACTATTTTATTTATTAATGGGCTGGGCAGTAATTTTTGATTTTCCTGCATTTTCAAAAATACCATTAGGATGTTTGGCTTTAATTGCTTGTGGTGGTGTTAGTTATACGATCGGGGCTATTATTTATATTTTGAAAAAGCCTAACTGGTTTAAAAATTTTGGTTTCCATGAATTATTTCATATTTTTGTAATGATTGGATCAGCTTTCCATTTTGTTGCTATTTTCTTTTATGTATTATTGTAAAATAATTAAATGATTAGAGGTTCCTTTTTTATCAAGGGACCTTTTTAATAAAGAGGAAACCTGCTTTTTCTTGTGGTTAGTTTTCAATTATTGTATAATATTTTTGGGTGATATAAATAATGAAATTAAGTAAAAGAGATAAGATAATATATTTAATTACGATGTTTGTGGTTCTTGGGGGAGATCAGTTTACAAAACATCTAATATCTTCATCAATGCAATTAGGACAGTCACATGAGATAATTGATGGCTTGTTTTATTTTACCTATGCTCAAAATACAGGTGTTGCCTGGGGGATGTTTGCAGGTCACTTAGCACTTTTTATTTTAGTTGCTTTAATAGCAGCAGTGGTTATGATTATATATTTTAGAAAAACTAAAAAAGAAGAAGTATTAACTCGTTTTGGTTTAGTTTTGGTTTTTGCTGGGTTATTAGGAAATTTAATTGACCGGGTATTTTTTGGCTATGTTCGAGATTTTATTGATGTAATTATTTTTAATTATAATTTCCCGATTTTTAATATTGCCGATATGGCAGTTGTTATCGGAGTAGCATTAATTATTATTGAAATTATTTTTGAGGAGTATATACATGGAAAAAATTAATATTGTAGTTGAAGAAAATGCCAATTGGCGATTAGATAAGATCGTTGCAAAAAAAATGCCGGAATTTTCTCGAACTAGGATACAGGAAATGATAAATCACGGACTTGTATTAGTTAATCAAAAAATGGAAAAACCAAGTTATAAAATAAAAATTGGTGATCAAATTGAAATCATAGTTGTTGATAATACTGATTTAGATTTGGAACCGGAAAATATACCTTTAAATATAGTTTATGAAGATAACGATATTATAGTTGTAGATAAACCATCGGGGATGATCGTTCATCCTTCGCCTGGTATCGTTCATGGTACTCTAGTTAACGCACTGCTTTATCATTGTGATGATTTATCAGGAATCAATGGTGTTAATCGACCAGGTATTGTTCATCGTATTGATAAGGAAACGAGTGGTTTGTTAGTTGTTGCCAAAAATGATCATGCTCATCGAATGTTATCACAACAATTAAGAAATCATGATATGACTAGAAGTTATATTGCTTTAGTTCATGGTTTAATTCCTCATCAACATGGTAAAGTTGATGCACCAATTGGTCGTGATAGTAAAGATCGTCAAAAAATGGCTGTTACTATGCATAATAGTAAACGGGCTGTAACGAATTTTACGGTTTTAAGACGTTATCGCTCAATGAGTTTGATTGAATGTCGTTTGGAAACTGGACGAACTCATCAAATCAGGGTACATATGAGTTATATCGGTTATCCAGTTTATGGTGATCCTAAATATGGCTGGCGTAAAGATGATCAGACTTATGGACAATTTTTACATGCTAAAAAATTAGGATTCATTCATCCAACAACAAATAAATATATGGAATTTGAAAGCGAGTTGCCTGAATACTTTAAACAAAAATTAATTCAACTTCAGGAGGAAATGGAATATGCAAAATAGAGTCATCAATTGGACTGAGTATTTTATGGGAGTAGCTAAATTATCGGCTTTTCGTTCTAAAGATCCTAATACTCAAGTAGGAGCTTGTATTGTTAATCAGGAAAATAAAATTGTTGGAGTTGGTTATAATGGCTTACCTTGGGGTTGTGAAGATGATGAATTTCCATGGGAAGTTAGAGAAGGGGATCTTTATGATACTAAATATCCATATGTTGTTCATGCTGAGTTAAATGCTATTTTAAATAGTACGTCTAATTTAAAAGGTTGTAAAATTTATGTATCATTATTTCCATGTCACGAATGTGTTAAGGCAATTATTCAAAGTGGTATTAGTGAAATAATTTATGAAGATGATAAATATAGTGGAACTGATAGTGATCGAGCAGCAAAAAGAATGTTAGATGCAGCTGGAGTAAAATATACTAAAGTAGCGCCATTTACTATTGAAGTTAAATAGCTTATATCAGGAAATTGACTTATCATAAGTTAATTTCCGTATTTTTTTATTATATATTGGAGAGATAAAATGAATGCGAAAATAGATTTAAGTCAAACATATTTAAAAACTAAACGTTTGATACTACGACCTTGGCAAGAAGATGACGTTGAAGATTTTTATGAATATGCTCGTGTAGAAGGAGTAGGGGAAATGGCTGGCTGGTTACATCATCAAAATATTGAAGAAAGCCAGATGATTTTAAAAACGTTTATTGAAGAAAGAAAAACTTTAGCGATTGTATATCAGGAAAATAATAAAGTTATTGGGTCAATTGGTTTAGAATATTGTCACGATGATTTAGATAGTTCTTTTGATAATTTAAAAGGAAGAGAAATTGGATATGTTTTAAATAAAGATTATTGGGGCAAGGGCATTATGAGTGAAGCGGTTGCTTGTGTAATTGATTATTGTTTTAAAGAGTTACAGTTTGATTTTTTGTGTTGTGGTTATTTTTTAGAAAACAGTCGTTCAAAAAGAGTAAATGAGAAAATGGGATTTACTTTTTATAAAAACGTAATTCATCGTACTAGATATGGTGTTGATAAAAAAACTGTTTTAAATGTACTTTATAACAATAGCGAGTAAGCTGGAAATCTGTTTTTTTACAGATTTCTTTTTATCATATTATTAAAAGGACATAATAAAAAAGGATAACCCAGTTATCCTAAATTAAATCCTTAATCCTTTTATAATTTGTCATATTCGTTTTAGTAACTTTGTTAAGCATTTTTGGACCATATTTTTTTGCTACCTCAATAGCTATGGCATCAACACTATTACTATTACCACGAGGTAATCTCATCTTTAAACTACGTGACATATTATTAAAATATTGCAAGTAAGCATATCTAGATAAGATAATTGAACAAGCGATACCAAGATAATTTTCTTCACCTTTTTGTAAGAATTTTAAATCTTTAACAACAATGACTTCGCTTTTTAGATAATTATAATAAGTTTTTGGTGACACGAATTGATTTACTAATTTATCTTCAACCGGCATTCCGATTTTTTGCATTACATTTGTCACTGCTTGATTATATAATTTGGCTTTAATGTTAGCTAAATTATTACCAGCTTTAACCATTGCATTGTAATGAGAATTATCAAGAATTAAAAGACTGTAAATAATTCGATCTTTAATTTCTTTTGCTACTTGCACTAACTCTTTATTATCCATTTCTTTGGGATCGCGTACTCCGACACTCAATAGCCAGTCGTAATCGCGTTCATCAACGTAACAAGAAACCACGCATAGAGGTCCAAAGAAATCACCAGAACCAGTTTCATCGCAAGCAATATGACTAATATTTACATAGTGATGATCGACCGTACCAGAGTAGGGAAGAGTCGCAAGTTTATCGTAAGCATGCATATTAATAACACTTATTCTTTTTGAATTATTTTTTTCTACATTCATGTTCTTCACTTGCCTCCTAGTCCTAATATTATTATAACATGTTTTTAATATTTTTGACAGTACAAATTTGTTTTGATACAATGTATACTAAAAGAAATTGAGGTGTTTCCATGAATTTTGTGATAAATCCGATTTTCATTGATATAATTATTGCACTAATTATTTTATTAATGGTAATCTTTGGTTATATTAAAGGTTTTGTTTATAGTGCTTATCGTTTAGCGTCAACGGTTGTTTCTTTGATTGTAGCTTTATATCTATCAAGCTATCTAGCAGTTATTTTTAAGATTTATGAAGTACAGGGAATCGGCCAAGGTATTGGCGAGATGATTAATCGATTTTTAATTTTTATTATTCTTTTAATTGTTTTAAAAATTATTTTTGCTTTTATTGGAAAAATTATTATTCCTTTATTAAAAGGAATAATTGATACAATAGGATTATTAAGAAAGCTAGATGGTCTTTTAGGGTCAATTTTTAATCTAGTTGAAAGTTTAATTTTGATTTATTTAGCTTTAGTTTTCATTATTACACCGATTGTTCCTGGTGGTAAAGAAGCAGTTGAAAATACTATTATTGCAAATAAGATATTAGAATTAGTACCAACGCTTAGCGAAGAGGTAAAAAAATTAAGTGATGGTAATAATGTTATTGATCAAATAATTAATGATGGTTTAAATAATGATAGTTTTGATAGTGATTCAATGAATTCAATTATTACTTCGCTTACAACAGCTTATGATTGGGGCTTGAATGATCAAGAGTATCTTGCAGATATATTATATCGCTATTATGATCAGGTCCAAACACCAATAGTGGTTAATAGTGAACAATATAATCAGACAGTTGAGTTATTAAATAAGTTAAATATGGTTGAGTTTGATCAAAGTAGAGTTTTAAATAAAATGGTAGTGAGTGGATAAAAATGAAAGATATATATGATACTTTAGAATTTAATCAGATAAAAAAAAGAATAAGTGAATATTGTGCAAGTGATTTGGCTAAAGAACAAGTATTGAAAATTATGCCATTTAGCGATTATGATGATTTATTATTGGAACAAAAGTATTTAGATCAGGCAATTCGTCTGGTCTATAAATATGGTCGCTTACCAATTGGTTCTTTTGTAGATATTAAACCTTATTTAAATAAGGCCAATAAAGATGGAACATTATTTGGCGATGAGTTTGTCGCAATAGTTTATTTATTAAATAATGTTAAAGAAATTAAAGAATACTTAGATGATAAAGAATTAGATGATGACGAGTTATTTCAATTTTGTCAACAATTGATTTTACCAAAACAATTATTAGATAGCATTAATCGTTGTATTGATAGCAGTGGAAATGTATTAGATAGTGCCAGTCCAAAATTAAAACAGTTACGACGACAAATAATTTCAATAGAAACTAATATTCGTAGCCGGATTGAACAAATCAAAAGTGCTAATAAAGATTATTTAAGTCAGGAAAATATTTCTAGTCGTAATAATCATTTAGTTTTACCAGTTAAAGCAGGTAATCGAAATAATGTTAAGGGAATTGTTCATGCTGTTTCTTCTAGTGGACAAACAATGTTTATTGAACCAGATGTAATTGTCCAAATGAATAATCAACTTGTTAATGTTAAAGAAGAAGAAAGACGCGAAGTACAGCGGATTTTAAAGATGCTTTCAGTTGCCGTCAAAGAAAATTATGATTGTTTATATGAAGATCAAGAATTAATGGTAGCTCTTGATGTGATTTTTGCTAAAGCAAATTATGGTATTAAATTAGACGCTATAGTACCAGAAGTAGTAACTAGCTATGAAACATTGAGTTTAAAAAAAGCCCGCCATCCATTAATAGATCAAGATAAGATCGTTGCTAACGATATTGTTTTAGCGCCACCTAAACGAACTTTATTAATTAGTGGTTCAAATACTGGGGGTAAAACTGTTGTTTTAAAAACTGCTGGACTTTTAAGTTTAATGTCATTATGTGCAATGGCGGTACCTTGTTTACAAGCAACAGTACCATTATTTGACCAGATTTGTGTTGATTTGGGTGATGAACAGTCAATTGAACAATCATTATCAACTTTTTCTAGTCATATGAAACGATTAGTGGAAATTACTAATCAAGTTACTGAAAAATCATTAGTTTTATTAGATGAAGTAGGTTCGGGAACAGATCCTCATGAGGGTCAAAGTATTGCTGAGGCTATTTTAAGATATTTAAAACAAATTAATCCAATTGTTTTAGCTTCTACCCATTATTCTGGATTAAAAGAATTTGCTAAAAATGAAGATTCAATTTTAGTTGCTGCAGTTGAGTTTGATCAAGAAAAGATGCGACCAACATATCGATTAATTGCCGGTAGTGTTGGTAACTCTTATGCAATCGAAATTTCAAGAAGATTAGGGTTAAAACCAGAAATTGTTGATATGGCTTTTAAAATTAAAGAAGAAAGCTTAACAGATACTGAAAAACTAATGGAAAAACTACACGATGAATTAACAGCTGTGCAGTTACAAAAAGATCAGTTAGAAGAGCTGACTAAGGAAACAGAAGCTAACCAAAAACGGTATCAGCGTTTAATTGAAAACTATGAAAAGCAAAAAGATAAGATGTTACAAGATGCTAAAAAGCAGGCTAATCAACTATTGGAAGAAGCAAAACAGGAAATTGATATTGTTGTTGAAGATTTAAAGAAAAGTTCAACGATCAAACCACATGTTGTTATCGATGCTAAAAGAAACCTTGATTTATTAAAACATGAAGAGAAAAAGGAAATAAATAATGAAAAACGTGATTACCAGGTTGGTGATGTTGTTAAGGTTTTATCAGCAAATCGTCAAGGTGAAATTCTATCAATTAATAAAAAAGGGGTTTTAACTATTGATATGAGCGGTTTAAAAGTTAATGCTAAACCTGAAGAAGTAATGTTTGTATCAAAAAAAGTTAAACCTAAAAAAGTAAGATCTAATCTTAAAGCAGTTCGTAAAACATCAAATCAAAGTGTAGAAATTAATATTATTGGTCAACGCTATGAAGAAGCTATGCGTAATGTTGATAAATTCTTAGATAATGCTTTAGTCAATAATTATTCTATGGTAAGAATAATTCATGGTATGGGAACTGGAGCATTACGAAATGGAGTGCGACAATTGTTGAAAAAAAATAAAAATGTTGTTAGTTATCGCGATGGTGGTCCTAATGAAGGAGGACTAGGGGCAACTCTAGTATATTTTGAATAATGGATCGTCAGATGATTAAAGATAAACTTTCATTATTACCGTTACAACCTGGTTGTTATTTAATGAAGGATAAAAATAATGAAGTTATTTATGTAGGGAAAGCAAAGAAACTTAAAAATAGGGTATCTTCTTATTTTGTTGGGGCTCATAATTATAAAACGACAAAATTAGTCCAGGAAATTGTTGATTTTGATTATATTGTAACTGATTCTGAAAAAGAAGCATTGCTATTGGAAATCAATTTAATTAAAGATTATTCTCCAAAGTATAATATCTCTTTTATGGATAATAAATATTATCCTTATATTCAATTAACTAGAGAGAAAAATCCGCGTTTAAGAATTGTTCGTAATGCCCAGGATAAAAAACATAAACACTTTGGACCATTTCCTGATGGAACAGCAGCTAGAGAGACCTTTAAATTATTAAATCGTTTATTTCCGTTGCGTAAATGTAATCATATTCCTAAAAAGCCATGTTTATATTATTCGTTAAATCAATGTGTAGCTCCTTGTTTACAAGAAGTCGATGAAGCAGTTTATAAAGAAATAACATCAGGAATTACTAAATTTATTCAAGGTGATACTAAAGAAGTTATTAATAGTTTAACTGATAAAATGATGGCTGCCAGTGAAGTTCAAAATTATGAACTGGCCAAAGAATGTCGGGACTTGATTGCGCATATTCAACATGTTACAAGTAAACAGCATGTCCAATTCAATGATTTGGTTGACCGGGATATTGTTGGTTACTATCATGATAAGGGATATTTATGTTTGCAATTGTTTTTCATGCGAAATGGAAAATTATTGGCTCGTGATTTAAATCTGGTTCCGTTACAAGATGATTTTCAAGAACAGATTATTTCGTTTTTAGTAAGTTTTTATCAAGAAAATACTGAACCTAAAGAATTATTAGTACCTAAAGATTTGGATGTTGATTTGTTGAAGGAGATTATTACATGTAAAATAATCAAGCCTCAAAAAGGAAATAAAGCTAGTCTAGTGGAAATGGCTAATGAAAATGCTAAAGAGCAGTTAGAAAAGAAGTTTTTGCTGATTCAAAAAAACGAAGCAGCAACAATTGGTGCTATCAAGCAATTAGGACAGCTATTGGATATTCCATTACCTAGAAGAATTGAGTTGTTTGACAACTCAAATATTCAAGGAGCTTATGCGGTAGCTGGGATGGTATGTTTTAAAGATGGAGTTCCATCAAAAAAAGATTATCGTAAATTTAAAATTAAAACCGTTGAAGGACCTGATGATTATGCCAGTATGAAAGAAGTAATATATCGTCGCTACTATCGAGTATTGATGGAAGGATTAGAAAGACCGGATTTAATAATTGTCGATGGTGGTAAAGGGCAGATCAAGGTAGCTAAAGAAGTAATAGATGGTTTAAATTTAAATATAAAAGTATGTGGGTTAGCTAAAGATGATCGGCATTCTACTTCGATGTTATTAGACAGTGATGGTAATGAGGTTAAAATTGATCGTAAAAGTGAATTATTCTTTTTGCTTACTAGAATGCAAGATGAAGTGCATCGTTATGCTATTAGTTTCCATAAAAATGTTCGTTCTAAATCGCTGTTTCAGTCGATATTAGATGATGTTGAAGGCATTGGTCCTAAACGAAAAAAACTTTTATTACGTAAATTTGGTAGCGTTAAACGTTTAAAAGAAGCAAGCTTACAACAGCTTGAAGAACTATTGCCAAAAGACGTAGCAGTAAATCTGTTCAATGTACTAAAAGATGACACTTAAAAACAAAATTCTCATATATTATAATATGAGGTGAATTGATGATGAATATTATCCTGACCCCAAGGGAAAAGGAAATTTTTGATTTGCTTGTAAAAAATCAGTCTACTAAAGAAATTGCTAAAACATTAGGGATAAGTGAAAAAACAGTTCGTAATCACATTTCTAATGTGATCCAAAAATTAGGGGTTGATTCACGAATTCAAGCGGTTTTTGAGTTGATTAGATTTAAGGAATTAGAATTATAGGCTAATTCCTTTTTTGTTATGTAAAATATTTATAATATCTATAGTCATGGTGTTTTTAAGGAATATACTAAAACGGGTTTTGATTATTGTTTTACATATAAATCAGTGATTAAGGCTTTATATTAGATGTGGAATTAAACTTTCCATTCTATATAAATTTTTGATAAAATATATAGTCATGGCGTTTTTTGGGGAAATATGCTAAAATAGGTTGTAATTGTTATTTAATATATAGATTAGTGGTTATATTAATAATGTAGATTTTTTAAATATAGTTTTAATATGATTGAATAAGGGTGATTTTATGAAACTTAGAAAAGGACATTTATATATAATTGTTACATTGTGTTTTGTAATATCTTTTGTTGCCATTAATTGTAAATATGATCGTTTTTATCGTGTTAATGGAATTAACAATGATAATCGTGCTTTAATAGAGATGTATTTAGATGAACAGGAACAAGAATATTTAATCGAAAATGCTATTCCTGTAAATGAGTTTATTAAATATATTACTTATTCAGAGTTTAATCTAGAATATTATCAATTTTATAATGCGTTAGATAAAACTAAAAAATATAGTAATTATGATGAATTGATTTCAGTAGCCAATCAGTTAGCTAATAAATTAGAAGTAGCTTATGGTAATGATGCTATTTCATATTGTGATACGCTAGTTCATAATGATCTGGTTTTAGCTTATATTAATCAAGATTCTTTTGATTTTGATAATATTGATTATTATCAGTTAATTCGTTCAATATACGATGAAAGTGATTATAGCTATATTAGTGATACAAATAAATATATTCAAATCATGCAAGAAGATGAAGACTTAAATGATGATGATTTATATGATCAGGTTAAGGAATTAAGCGCTAATTTTACTAAAACATCATTGGCAACGTTGTTCAATACTGAATTACAGCCAAATGCTCAAAGGATTTATAATCCAAGTGAGCCAACATTAGTGGTTAATAATACAACATATATTGGTGGCTATGAACCGAAAAATCTTGTTACTACATTAGGTATTCCAAGAACAAATTATTCTATGTATTTACAAGAAGAAACATTTAATCATTTATTGGAAATGTATCGGGCTTGTTATCAAGAATGTGGTAGTGGAATGATTTTAACAAAAGCCTATGTTGGTTATGATGTAGCTACTTTAGAAGATCGTGGGGTAGTTGCTGGATATAACGAATTCCAATTAGGTAATACTGTTACATTGCAACAATTAGAAATTAGTGTTGAAGATTTTGTGGAAACAGAAATTTATCAATGGCTATTAAATCATAGTTATGAATACGGATTTGTTCTTCGTTATCCGGCTGATAAAACAATCATAACTGGTCATGAATTTAGTCCAACGATATTTAGATACGTCGGTGTTGAAGTAGCAACAACTATGCATCAGCAGAACTTATGTTTAGAAGAATATAATAATTTAAATGTTAATGAATAAAACGAGCTTGATTGGCTCGTTTTTTTATTTAAAATAATCATTTTAAAATCGATAGTTCATATGATTATAATGGGGTGACCAGAAATGAAGAAAAAGCTTTTAATAATTTTTGCTATCGGTATTTGTGCTGCGGCTAGTTTTGTTTATTTGAAAAATAATAATGAAAAAGAAAAAACAGCTAACACAAATGATCCAAATTATCAAACTGTTGTTTTTAAAGATAAACAAGATACATTAGTTCCTATAACAGTTGATTTTGCTAGGGAAATGGAAGATGATACAAAATATAGAAATATGATTGAAGTGATGAAATCAACCGATTATGAATATTTAGGATTATATCCTATTTTAGATTCCAATTTACAAGTAAATGCTATTTCTTTAAATGAAAATTCATTAACATTTGATTTAAGTGATCATTTATATGTAAATAATAATCAGGAAGCATTAGATATTTTAGAAATGTTTTCTTATGTATTTTGTGTTGATGGTGTTAAAAAAGTTAATTTAAAAATAAATGGTAATGATATAAGTGAAATTCCTAATAGTACGATACCTACTAGCTGTATTACTGATAATTTAGGCATAAATAATTTTGAATCATCTACGAATTATATTTATAAAACAACGCCAGTAGTAGTTTATAATACTAA
Source organism: Erysipelatoclostridium sp. An15 (assembly GCF_002160675.1). Taxonomy (NCBI): domain Bacteria; kingdom Bacillati; phylum Bacillota; class Erysipelotrichia; order Erysipelotrichales; family Coprobacillaceae; genus Thomasclavelia; species Erysipelatoclostridium sp. An15. The sequence goes on along the minus strand of NZ_NFLA01000026.1, from coordinate 2,320 downwards.
AAAAATAAATAATAAAGAATATTATGTTCCAATTACAAAAAGAGTAGAAACAAATGCTACCGATATAGATACAAAAGTTGCTTTGATGTTAGAAGAAATCGAGTATGATAAACCGCTAAGTTTAGTAGATAGCTGCTCGTTGCAAGAAGGGGTATTAACGATTCATCTAGCACCAAATATTTTAAATGATAATGAATCGATAGATAATACCTTATATAATCGTATCGTTAAGTCAGCTAATCATCTTGATAATGTTGAAAGTGTTTCGATTTTTATTGATGATCAGGAAATTTTACCAGTTGAAGATGTTAATGGTGAAGTTGATAATCGAATAAAAATATAATATGATTTCTTTTTTTTGACTGATTGTGTATAATGTTGTTTAGGTGATGAAAGTGAAAAAGATAGTAGTAATGTCAGATAGCCATGGTTATCATCGGGCAATTGAAGAAGTAAGAGATTTAGAACCTGATGGTGATGTATATGTTCATTGTGGTGATAGTGAGGCAGAACCAGAATTACTTGAAGGCTGGGTTGTTGTTCGAGGTAATAATGACTGGTTTTACCCTTATGATGAAGAAGCTGTTTTTGAAATTGAAGGGGTGCGGTTTTTAGTAACTCATGGACATCGTTATGGTTATTATAATCGTAAAGAAGCAATGGTTGATGATTTGAAACGGCATTATTGTGATGTGTTGTTATCTGGTCATACGCATGTTCCTCAATTTGAAGAAGAATCTGGTTTTTATTTGATTAATCCTGGTTCGACAACTTTACCTAGACGCGGCAGTGATAAGATGTATTGTGTGATAAATGTCGACGATGGTAAAATAGATGTAAAATTTAAACAAATTTTTTTCTAAAAACACTTGCACTTCTCTTTTAGATATGCTATTATATATGAGCAGTCAGGAAAGAGAGGTCTACGTAGCTCAGCTGGATAGAGCACACGCCTTCTAAGCGTGCGGTCAGGGGTTCGAATCCCTTCGTGGACGCCATTTAAAAAATAATGAGATTGATAAAATCTCTTGAAACCCTTGGTGTTAATCAAGGGTTTTTATTTTGTAATTTATTAGTTTTACATATAAGTATTTTTTAAGATATTAAAAATTATATTTTTAATAAAAAAGCAAGATAATCTTTTTTTAGATTTCTTGCTTTTGCATTTTTAGGTAATCATAGTTCTTCATTTAAGATTACATTAATCGTATGACGAGCATTTTGTTTAAAATCTATATTTTCATCATCATATGTAATCAATGCTTTCCATAAAGCCCAGCCTTTTGCTCGATTTATCATATCACTAGGTAAATTTGCTAAAAATATTTTTCTGGCTTCTTTATTAAAGTATGTCCAAGCCATAGCATAATCACATGCAGGGTCTCCAGTACCTAATATCCCAAAATCAATTATTCCATGAAAAGAGTTGTTTTGAATTAAAATATTCCCAGGAGCAATATCACCATGAACCCAAACATTTTTTTCGGTATATTTTTTTGAAGTACAAGTATCCCAGATATTTTTAAGCTGTTTAACTGGTAGACGATTTTCTAAAATCTTTAATGCTTTTAAAGTCTGGTCTTCATATACTTTTAAATCACCACCTCGAAAAAAATTATGCTGGCCGGCTTCTGGTCCGTTGCAACAATCAATCATTTGTAATTTTTTTAAGGCAGTGGCTAATTCTTTTGCAAGCTGTTTTTGATTAATATTAGGACATTCAAACAAAGTGTTACCTTCAATCCATTGGTTGATTGACCAAGGGAAGGGAAAATAGCTAGTTGGTTTACCGATAGCAATTGGTTTTGAAATTGGATAATCAAGATGTTCTTGTAAATAGGGTAACCAGCGATTTTCTTTTTCAACTTGTTTAGCATATTCGTGACCACTAGGCAGGCGGATTGACATCGTATTTCCTAAATGGAAAGTACGGTTATCATGACCACTTTTAGCAACCGGATAAATTTTTAATTCTTGCCATTGAGGGAATTGTTCTTTAATTAATTTTTTAGGTATCGCTACTGATATTTCCATAATCTAACTCCTTTAAAATATTTTTTATAGTCTATCATTCTTTTTGTTGTTATACAATGGAGGGTGATTTTTATATATGAATATTAATTCAAAATATAAGGAATCACTAAAAAATAAACCCCAATCAGCATAATGCCAATTGGGGAGAACAAATTTTACTTATTTAGTATAAAAGTTAAAATAAGATTACCCAAATTGTTGCAGATAAGTGGTTACACTTTGCATTAATCAGGGTAATCTTTTTTGATATAATTCTTTCCTGTAAAGGAGTGAATTATATTGAATA
>NZ_NFLA01000025.1:0-42205 GCF_002160675.1 Erysipelatoclostridium sp. An15 | reverse complement strand
AATAATTTAAATATAATAGTTAAAATAATTTGACTATCATAATTAATTTATAAAAATCTTCTTCAAAAATAACTAATTTAATTTGAAAATAATTAGCTAATATAATTCGCTAATCAACAATCACCATAAAAGGAAAGTTCTTTAGTTGGAATCACTAAGTATCTATTAACTGTTACATTTTTTCCATACTCTGACTCAAACCATGCACAATGACTATTCATTTGTCCTGCTTCGTGTTTACTTATTTCTTGTCTTGATTCGTCTACTTCGCTTTTGCATTCAAAAAATGTGTACTCGTTATTTGTCCCACACCACAAATTATCAGGTCCCTTTCTTATTTCAGTATCGGGTCTTTGACTCATAAAACCAAGTAACTCTCCAATTTCCTTAAAAGCCGCTTCAAATTTATCTGCTTCGATTCCGAATGACAAATTATCCAATATTTCATCAACTGCTAATAAGAATTCATTATAATTACTATATTGATTCAAATATTCACGAATTTTATTCATTCTATTCTCATGAATAAATGATACCTTTGTGTATTCAATCCCAACTTTCGGTTTCATTAATTGCGAATTTGATTTGAATGCAACTTTTTGAAGCTTAACAGCCTCTTCCTTTCTAATTGGATAATAGTATCTTGCAAGTTGTTGCAAATACCATCCCTTCTCCAATATATCCCTTGCATATTTGTCGATAAATTTTTGCATTGCAGTTGCAGCCATCTCATATTCTTCTAGTGTATACAATTTTTCAATTTCTGACTCTTCTAATAATTGATCATATATGCTAGATTCATTTTCTATCTGCTCAATTAATTCCATTTCACTATTATAGTATTCTTTCCAACCATCATCTCTAGTAAGCATCTGCTTTATCAAAGAAATAACTGGTTTTATTGCTCGTTCATCTTGATTCTGTTCTTCACTTGCCATCTCAGCAATTTCCAGCCCAATATCTATTTGTTTTTGTGTCTGTACAGAAAAATGCTTTTTGGTAGTAACACTTCTCATAAATTTCACAAGATCTGAACCAATTATTAATATTGCACAATAATCTTTTTCCCCTCTAACACCTCTTCCAAAGCCTTGCTCAATTTTCTGCGCAATTTTTTTATTAATTATTTCACTATTAGGTCTACATTTCTTTTCATACTTGTCAGATAAACTATTGAAAAATGGCATTGAATCCATTATAAGTATTCTACAACTTTCATCCGGTAAATCTATGCCATCATATCTGTTGTTAATCACAACAATTTTTTCAAACTCTTTCTTTTTAAGCAATTCAATTACGTTAAAAATATTACCTCTATCAGCACAAATTGCTCCTAATTTACTATAGTGATTTGCTCTTCGAGTATTCGGGACTAATGCAACCATTCCAAATTTTTTATTTGTCATTTTTGAAAATTCAGTAACTACTAAATCTCTATCGCATGATTCATTTATCAATGACGGTATAATAACCATCTTCTCTCCAGACCATTTTTGTTCTTTAAATACTAATGGTTTTTTTACAGCATTGGTACTAAACGATAACCCTTTAACAAAAAAAGCATCATCTTGTGTGGTTGCTGACATTAATATTCTATGTTTTGCCTTAGAAAACGAGCCAAATACATCTACATTAGCATTGTAGGGAACAATCTCTATTTCACTTCCCGAAATATAGCAGCTGTAGTCTTTAATTCTATCTCTCATTAATGGCCATACAAACTGAACTGATATTACCCCACCTGCATCTGCTAGTATCTTTAACATCTCCGTTTTTTTATCGTACCAACTCCAATAAGGAACTGGCATAAAAGTATCAAAATCACCATTATTTATATCCAAGAAACTTCCTTCTCCTTGTCCTATCAATTCGTCTGAAAACAGTGATACTATTTTTAAATATACATCTTCGTTTTCTGATCTTTTTATAGTAATCGTCTGAGCTTCTTTTATTACATCTATACATGCATGTGAATCATCTAGTATTACGGTACCAACATTGATATGGTTATTATCTATTCCAAAAATAGATTTTCCATTGAATACTTTATGTGCATTTGTTATAAGAATTTTTTTACCACCAACAAATTCATCTGGTATTTGATTATCACTCTCTATTACACAATATGGTATACCAAATTTTTCTGCTTCAGAACATACCTGTGTAGTCAAATATAGATTAGGACAAATATACAAACATGGACCATTTTTTGAGTTAATCATCGATTGTAACAATAACAATCCAATTAATGTTTTCCCTTCTCCCGTATGTAACTTTATAATCAAGTCTTTATCATCATGATGTCTTTCGTACCATTTCTTTAAAATGTATTCCTGTGCAGGACGCAACGGACCAGCCACACTTTTTCTGTCCAAAGTTGAATACAACTCACAAGGTTCTGTCTTTCTTGCCACTTTAGTAGAATTTAATTTTTTTTGAAATCAATCATTATTTCTATGCACTCCTTTCATACTTATCTGTAATAGAATGCTTACACTAAAAATATTTATAACATTCCAATTTTTCAAAATATAAATCTAAAAATATCAATATTTTATAAATTTTCCTATTATTTTTATTGTATATTTCTATATAATAACACCATGACATCATCTAAAATAAACATATTATTCTAGTATTCTGTTCTTCTATGCTTTAAAAATCGTATTTATCTCTTCTAAATCAAGTTCTATTTTTCTAATAAAAATACCTAAAATAAACTCTTGTTGATTACATTCCTTTAAATCATCTAATCAATCCTAACTCTAAATCTTCGTTAGATAATATAAATCTCCCATAACTTACCATATACACAATATCAGCATTCTATATGAGTTCTTTTCAGCTATTAGTTACTAAATTAATCACTCTTAATTTTTACGATAATTAGTATATATTAACGGTTTTAAGCTTTGCAAACGAATTACTTTTTTTATTAATCTATTTTTAGCATTAGTATTTCTAATTATTCTAATTGAAGGCATCTATTTCAATTCTCTATATAATCTTTCCAAAACAAGTCAAAGTATAATCGTTGTATTTTCTGGCATTTGAGAAAGTTAATGTTTTTTATAGAGTTTTAAGGCTGTTAGAAACTAAGCAACCGCATAGCAAAGCCTTGAGAATACATTCCTAATTTTTACAGCACACACCATACTTTCTCTGTATAAATTCATCACTTCAACTTTGGAACCACCAACCTTAACTTCATCACGATTGTAGTTTACAAATCTATTTAATTCCTCTCTCAAAAGATTAAGAGCTCTTTCTGCATAGTATTTTTTCTTTAGCACTATTACCTATATATTTAAGATTATCCTTCTATTTCTGATATTTATTATCAATAAATTGATCATGAATCATACTGAAAAAATCAAATTCCGGATGATATTCTACAGCAATCTCAGCTATTGAATTATACAAGTAAAATAAATATTCCATATTATATCGATACACCGTCCTTTAGATAGCAAGCAACGCTCCTGATCATTAGTGAAATCAATTAAATCGTTTACTCACCGTTTTCTAAAGGAAATCCATTGTACTGACTAATAACAATTAGATTTAATTGATTTAATCACTCAGAGTCTTTTACTTTTAAAAATACATGTATATTATACTTATCTTCCTCATGATCATGTGTATATTCCATATGTAAAATCGAGTCTATTAATTGTTCAATCGATTCTTCTACCGCAAAAAATCTGATGAAACTGCCTATTTTAATTGATGATTTATACAAAGAAAAACCATCTAAAAGCTTAAATTTTGCTTTAAGTTCTGTAAAAGATTTTTTATTATCAAATTCTAATTCACTACAATTTATATAGATATTTACTGTTTTTTACGACGACATTAACTCTAAAATTCTTATTGCAAAATTTATCTATCAAAAATACAATGTACAAATATTATAACATAAATTTTTTTCTTCTTGACTTTCAATCACAATAACTGATTTTAGCATAACTGAGATTTCTATTGATTGCTGATTAAATTCCTACGATTCCCAATTCAAGGATATTTCTTTTATTTCCGTCGAATAAGATTGCACAGATAATATCAATTCTAAACATCTTAAATTATATTAAGTATTCAAAATATATCCAAGTTGCATACATAATTCTCTAAATATCTGTTTATAAGTAAATAAACAATTACATAAATATTAAAAAGTTCTTCAATTATTATATTAAACTAAAATGAAAAATTTATTTTTATTATGATATCTCTAAATCAAGGTATTGATTATACGTATAAATGTTTTCTGATCCAACTACTTCATTAAGAAAAGATTTAAATGTTGAATCTATCGGAATGGAAACAAAAAAAACTAGCCTTTTTTTTGCTCTAGAACAGCAAACATAAAACAGATTCCTGTTTCTCTCATATGAAGATAGTTTATTTTTTGGTACTTCAGAATGCCCAGTTATCATGGGAGCATATGTATCAAATTGATATAAATTCCACCCTTTGCTAATAACAAAAACAACATTATCATACTCTTCTCCCTTGACACCATGATCTGTCGAAAAGATTGCATTAGGAAACAAAAAATCGATTGCTGACTTAAATTGCATATACCCCAACTCTAAAAACGATTGTATGGAAACATTAGAAACATACATTGTTTCAGGCGCATTTTGATATAAATAATACCATTCTATCAATTTTGGTGGAATAGGTATTAATTGACTTTGTCTAACTAACTCAAATACATCAATTGCTCTCCTAGTTCTAGCTAAAGCTAGTTTCTTTTTAAATTCATTCCATTTAATTTTTTCGGATTTGTTTAAAATAGGAAAACGTCTTATGCTCAAAGTATCAAAAAGCAATTGCATATTTGAGTCATCAAGTGCTCTATAAACCGGTTCGATGATATCCATAAAAAACAAAAGGAACGGATCTTCTTTGTCTCTCAACCCATCAGCTAAAACATCTAAAAGTTGATCATATCCTTGTTGTATAGCAAGAACTTTGTGAGTTATCATCAATACTTTTAACGTATCATCTTTAGATGTCGTTTGTTTGATTCTCTGACAAACATTGCTTAGACGTTTTTTTAATTCTTCGGCTGGTAAATCATCTCTAAAATTACGTTCTATCCGACGAGGACCACTGTAATCATCACAGGTAATTACAACTATTTCACCTTCAAAATCATCAATCGCCGATGTTTGAGGTAAATCTGGACGTAAATCATTTAGGAGTTGGACAATTTTTGGTGCAGATCTGAAGTTTGAACCTTTCCTTACAACCTCAAGATTCTCATTCTCAATTAGACCACAAGCATTATTAGATTGATAAATAGTTTGCCAGGAATCACCAAAAAATCCAAACTGAGGTCCCTCTTTCTTTGCAATAAAAAAATCAACAAAACGATCAATAATAGGCTTGTAAGAATCTTGATACTCATCTATCAAAATCAATGGATAATTATCAGCAAAAATACGTCGAAATTTTGCATTATCTAAGAGATGACAAAATAATTTTAGAACATCATCGTGATACAAATATTGAATTCCATTTTCTTTGTAGCGATGTCCAAGTGTGTACGTAACCTCTGTAACTTTAAAAAAATCATCTTCACTTACTAAAAAATCAGAATCACTTGTAACAATATCAATAAGATAGTTTTGATACTGTTTTATTGCATTCCATGCAAAAGAATGGATGGTAGACGGAAGAATAAATGTATCTTTTGATAAACGTCCAGCGATCACATCTACAGCAGCATTGGTATATGTAATACAAATAACATTCTGCTTTTTTCGTTGATAATCTAGCCATTTATTTTTTTGAATCCAATCAATTACTTTGTTCAATGAATATGTCTTTCCTGAGCCTGCGCCAGCCTCTACGCGAAAACTGCTTCCGCTTCGAAGTACCTCTATAATCTGATCATCTACTTTATCAGCTTCAGCTTTTGCAAAGACATAGTTAGAATTTTTATTTACTTCTCTCAAGTTTTAACACCTCCTTATTCAAGCACCTGTTGCTCATTAAGCCATTTCAGTCCTAATCTAATATATCTAGGTATTATATAATCGGAGCATTCATCAATGAGTTTGAGCGCAAAGTCAGTCTTACTTTTCCCAGTAAACTCTAGATCATCTTCTGTTGAAGATTCATCTAGGCCAAAATACTCTCGATTAACATTTCGGATTGCTTCTTCTAGCGAATGACAGCAGAATCCATTCTCTTCTGTTTGAAATTCAATGTGGCATTTATCTATTGTTTTATCGTCAGGTGACATCGTCATAATTTCAGATAAAGGGATTTTGGTTTTGTCTTCTTCAGATAATTCTTTATTTTTTCGAATCCACCATTTTATGGTTTCATTAGATGTTGTTTCTCCTTGTGAAACTGGAACAGATCGGTAATAAATTCTTTCGTTTTTGCCAGATTTACCAGCCACAGAATCTAAATCAGTAAGAATGAGACAAGGTATTCCTAAAAATTTAATAAAAGGTATAAATTTATATGCGTACGCACCACCAATCTCTATTAGGGTATAATACTGATCAGGAAGTTGATACTTTTGAGAATCAAAATCGCCTAATCTTTTACATTTATCAATCATATCTGGTAAAAGTAAGCGCTCTGATGCTCCTTCAATAAATATTGCTTTATCAGCAAAAAATAAATCACATTTAGTTAATGTAAGATATTTTCTGATGAACTCAACATTATCAGAATTTTCCTTAGCAAATGTATTCAGATTTTTATAAATCACACCGTTTTTTGTTTTCTGTGTATATCTAATCTTTTGAAAAATCATAGTGTTAGCTATATGAGCTGAGTGAGAAGTCAAAAGAACTTGTACTTTAGCCGCAGTTATTTTAGTAATGAATTCTTCCAAGTATTGAGCAAAAGCATGTTGCATTTGTGGATGCATATGAGACTCTGGCTCCTCAATAAAAAGTAAAGGTATAACTGCATTGCCACATTTCTCAACCCTTTTAGCATACGCCGAAAGAAGAAATTCCATTTTAATTAAATTTTTATATCCTAAACCATTATAACTACTTGGAAGACTTTCATTACTATTGCCGAAAGTATAGGAAAGCATAGTTTGATTTTTTATTTGATCATCAATACTCAAATGAGTTGTAACCCCTAATTGAAGTTCTTCTCTATTTGGATATCCAAAACCTATCGCTTTATCCACAAGTTCACTTAAAATACTATCGCTTTGATTCTGAACCTTTTTATTTGCATTTTCGACGACACTACGAAGTTCCATTATTTTCTTTGAAACACTTGGATCAAGTTCATCTTCATTCATATCAAAATAACTGGAAATGAGTGAAGAGAGAGTATCATCACTTGTTCCATCTTCCCCAAGCCTTCGTTCTGCCCTAATAATCTGAAAAGGAAATAATTCGGCTAATTCAGATTGTCTTTTTCTTTGTATTATTTCTTCATTTTTGGGATTTACTGCATAAACTACAATTTCAAACAATTTATGAAAATTACTTGCAATTGCATCATGAGCATCATTAGAAACCTTAAAAACTTCTTCACTATAGTAGCTTTTCTCTAGTATTTTCCAAAATTTATTTTCGTCGACTCTTAGTTTATATTCAACTCGAATTAATGCTGTAGTAATGTCCATGTCCAAATCAATAATAAATGGCGATAACGCACCTAAATTATCATCTGAATTATCCAAGGAATAATCTACTAGAAAATCTACACTTATTGGCTCTACACGATTACAAAGATCTTCAAACTTAATTTTTTTCTCCATAAATAAATCGATATTTTTATATAAATTATCTCTTTTTTTCAATGGATAATCATTAAAAGAAAAGGCATCTCCAGTCAAAATTTTTCCTATACATTCAAAGCATGATGTTTTTGCAGTATTATTACGTCCTACAATTAATGTCGTCTGAGAATCAACCTCTAATTCTGCATCAATAAGAAGTCTATAATTTCGAATTATAATTTTTGACAATCGCATACATTTCCCCCCCTAAGTTCAAATTTGTTTTTTAAATTATCATTAATAAGAAATAAAATTTTAGTATTCTCTTTGCTATTAATTTATCAAAAAATTATATCTTTCAAAGATTTCCCATCGCAATTTTTCCAATCGACATTTCCATTACTTGTTCGCCCAAGAATTACTGCAGACGCTGCTGATGGTGCATTGAATTCATAATCTTTTTCAAAAATATCATTTACAATAATTCCATCATTTACTAATTTATTTCTTAAATTAAAATAAGATCTACCCCTTAACTCAAAAGAAGAAACCATATGATCTGAAACTTTTGAGCCTTTTAAAACTGTAAATCCACCAGAACTAACAAACCCTTTAGCATTTGCTCCACTTCCTTTGCAGTACAAATACACTGTTTTTTCATCTGCATGTGGAACTGGTTCTAGAACTTTATATCCTAATGTATTAATAATTATCTTAACATTATCTATAAATTCTTCCATAGAAGCAATTTGTGATTCTTTCATTACCGTGTTTTTATATGTATTTTTAGTTAATATTTGATAACGGCCACATTCCCTTGCTATCTCGACAAACCTATTTTCTAAATAACGTATCAAAGCTTTATTTAAATCCCATCCAGTAAAAATAACAGCTGAATTCCAATAGTATTTTTCTTTATCAGAATTATAATCTCTTAAATGTTGATTAAGTCTATCCAACACATTTTCTGCTTCTCCTATGTAAACAGAATCCACATCAGAATCTTCCTTACAAAATAAGAAATATACTCCTGCATTTCTTATATCATCCCGATTACATTGTTGAACTTCTGTTCTAGGGATTTTAATTGCTTTACCATTCCAATTTGATAATTCAGCAGTTACTAAACTCTCTGCGGTCCCATTTACTAGAAATAACTCTATTGCTTTTCCATAAACCATAATATTACACTCCTATCAATCATTGGTTATCAGCCCACATCTCACATTGCATCATGACAGTTTGAACTGCATCATCCATTCCATCAGGTGGATATCTATGTATCTTTAATAATCTCTTAATCTTCATCCTCATATTTGCTCTTGCTGATTCTCTCTTCTGCCAATCAATAGTACTGTTTTTACGAAGTGTATCTGCTAGTTCCTTAGTTATTGCAATTAACTCTTCATTCTCATAAAAATCTTTAATTGCTTGTGGCTTTGTTAATGCGTCGTAAAAAGCTAATTCATCAGCTGTAAGACCTAACTTATTACCTTCATTTTGTGCATCAGTAATTTGTTTTGCTAATATTAAAAGTTCTTGTATTACTTCCTCATTTGTGATCATTCCATTAATATAGCGATTAAGTGTTGCTTTTATAATCTCGCTAAATTTTGCAGATTTTACAACGTTAGTTCTCTTATATACAGCTACTTGATCTGCTATTAATCGTTTTAACAATTCAATGGCTAAGTTTTTTTCTTTCATTTTTGCAACATCTTCAAGAAATTTAGGATCAAACAATGAAAATTCTTCCTTAATTGATGAAAAAAGATTGATTACTCCATCACTTTTAATGCTTTGCTTTAACAATTCATTTATTCTTTCATTAATATCTGGCAAGGATAGCTTCTGACCATTACCATTATTCATTAATCTATTTACCATGACACGAATTGTTTCAAAAAAGGCTGCCTCAAATCGCTTTTCTTCATCGACAATAGATGAACATAACGATAATGCTTGATGCATTAATAATGCTTCCTTAACAAAAATATCTTTATCTTCCTCTCTTACTGGATCAATGATGAAGTTTACTGCACCAGAAATCACTTTTGCTCTTTGTAATTCTGTTCCAGTTTTAAATAAACTATAATCATAACCATAGAACAAATCCTGGCAAACTGATAATTTCTCCAAGAATTTAGGATAAGCCATATCTACGATATTCATATCTCCATAATTCTTTTTATCTCTTGTTGTATAATCATTCATTGCTTGTTTTAAAGCTCCTGCAATACCAATATAATCAACAACAAGCCCACCTTCTTTATCTCTAAAGACACGATTAACTCGAGCAATGGCCTGCATCAAATTATGTCCACGCATTGGTTTATAAACATACATTGTTGCTAATGATGGTACATCAAATCCTGTTAACCACATATCCACAACAATTGCAATTTTTAAAGAGCTACTATTATCTTTAAACTTCTTAGCTAGTTCTTCTTTATGTGCTTTATTTCCAATAATTGCATGCCATTCTTCAGGATCTTTATTTCCTGAAGTCATTACTACAGCAACCTTTTCTTCTTGTTTCCACTGAGGTCTTAATTCAAGTATTTTTTCATAAATCTTCAGCGCAATCGATCTAGAGTAAGCGACAATCATGGCTTTACCTGTTAATAAGTGTTCACGATTTTCTTCATAATGATAGATTATATCATTTACCAAAGAATCTATCGTACTATCATTACCAAGAATAGCCTCCATTTGCCCTAACTTCTTCTTACTCTTTTCAATAACCACTTCATCAGCATTACTAGCCATTAAATCATATTCATCATCTATGATTTTTAAAGTATCTTCATCCAAATTTAATTTTACAACACGACTTTCATAATACACTGGTCTTGTTGCACCGTCTTCTACCGCTTGTGTCATGTCATATATATCTATATATTTACCAAAAACCTCCGTAGTATTACGGTCTGCTGAAGAAATAGGTGTTCCAGTAAATCCAATAAAAGTCGCATTAGGCAAACTGTCACGAATAATTCTGGCAATTCCCACTGTACGTTTTGCTATTTCTTCACCTTGTTCATTTTTAGTCATTTTTATTTTTTCAGTTAATCCGTATTGTCCACGATGTGCTTCATCTGCCATTACAACAATATTTCTTCTATCAGAAAGTGCAACACCATATTCTTCAAACTTTTGCATTGTTGTAAAGATGATTCCATTAGCTTGTCTACCTTCTAATAATTTCTTTAAATGATCTCTGCTTTCTGCTTGAATAGGTGTCTGTCTTAAAAAATCTTTACATTTACTAAATTGCCCATATAACTGATCATCCAAATCATTTCTATCAGTAATAACGACAATAGTTGGACTATTTAATGCTTTTTGTAATAAGTGAGCATAGAACACCATGGATAATGATTTTCCACTTCCTTGTGTATGCCAAAATACTCCTGCTTTTCCATCGGTTTGTGTTGCATTTTGTGTCGAAACGATGGCTTTTTTTACTGCGAAATATTGATGATATCCAGCTAATATTTTAAAAGTTTTAATTCCTTCATTTGAAAAACAAATAAAATTTTTAATAATATCTAACAATCTTTCTTTTTCAAAAACGCCTTCAAAAAAAGTATCAAATTGAGCAAACTTATCATTTACTCGATTTCCATCTTTACTCTTCCACTCCATAAATCGATCTTCACCCGAAGTAATCGTTCCTGCTTTTGAGACAAGGTGATCACTCATAACACAAATAGCATTATAAATAAACATTGAAGGAATCTCATGCATATAATTGCGTAATTGACGATAAGCCTCTGAAGCATCAGTTTCTTCTCTAGAAGGAGATTTTAATTCCATAATCACCAAAGGCAATCCATTTATAAATAATATAATGTCTGGTCTTTTATTACTATTTTCAATATATGTCCATTGATTAGCAACAATAAATGAATTACTATCTACATTACTGTAGTCAATTAGATAAACTATTGATGATTTTTCTTCACTACCATCAAAATAACGAACTGGCACACCATTTTGAAGATAATCCATAAATACCATGTTCTTTTGAACTAATTCCCCATTTTCAAAGTTTTTTAACTTATACAATGCATCATCTATTGCACTATGAGGTAATCCACTGTTAATTCTTTCAATTGATTCTACTAAGACATCTTCATATAAAGGACTATAAAAATCTCTTCCAATATTAGGACCATAAACATGCTGATATTGTAAGCCATTTTCAAATAAATCTACTATTGAATTTTCATAACTTTCTTCATTATATCCTTGATACATGTTTCTCACTCCTTTATTTTTTATTGAAATGAAAGCTCCACAATCTCTCTATATCATTATAGCTGGCATGCTGATTTCGAGGCGTGTTCGTATCTCCAACACGAGTATAAATTTGATGGTCATTAATCCCCTTATACCGTTTTTCTAGATAAAATGGTACATCAGATGATGCTACACATTTAATAACCATAATCTTTTTATACTTAAAATATATTTCATCTATTTGAATGTTTGGTCTTCTATCACCTGCAAATTTTAATGATTTTATAAAATCATATATATTATTTGATTTCCACTCATCATTAATACCTATTACCTCATAATCATCTCTTACCCCTATAATTAAATAAGCATCTTTATTTTCTAAGTTATTACTAAGGCACAATATATCATGAAGTAATTGTTCATTATCTTTATGAAGTATTTCTTTAAAATCGTAGAAATAATCTTCTTTTTTAGATCTAATAATATTAACTATAGTTTTATTAATATCTTTTAGCAGAATTTCATTACTTTTAAACCCATCTACGATCATTTTTAATTTTTCTCTTTCCTCTGAGTCGCATTTACCATTAACAACACTATTTTTTACAACGTTTGAATCATATATTGTAACAATAGCTCCGCTATTACTAAATTTAAATTGCCAATTTTTTCCATTATTATTGCGTTCTATACAATCCGTTATTTCATATCCAATATTTTGTAAATTTTCTTTTATTTTCTCAATATCAACTGTAATTTTAGCCATATTAATTACCTACCTCAATTTCTAATAATATAAACAATAATTTAGAGCAACAAGCTCAGGCAATATTCAAAGAATGGTTTATAGACAATCCTGAAAACAACAAATGGTCAGTAGGAACATTCTCTGAACTTATTAAGTCAACCTTAAATGGTGACTGGGGAAAAGAAGCATCGACAGGTAATAATACTGAAAAAGTTTACTGTATTAGAGGTGCTGATATTCCTGATGTTAAAGCTGGCAATAAAGGTAAAATGCCTACAAGATATATTCTTCCGAAAAACTTTGCTACAAAACAACTTACGGCTGGTGATATTGTTATTGAAATATCAGGAGGAAGTCCTTCTCAATCAACTGGAAGGTGTACTGCTATAACTCAATCATTACTCGACCGTTATGATAGCGGTATGGTTTGTACAAATTTCTGCAAGGCAATGAAGCCCAAAGAAGGATACAGTCTGTTTATCTACTATTATTGGCAATATCTGTATGATAAAGGTGTCTTTTTCTCTTACGAAAACGGTACAACAGGAATTAAAAATCTTGACTTTACAGGTTTTATTGAAACAAAAACTATTTTAATTCCGCCAGTAGATAAAGTTAGAGCATTTGATGATTATTGCAAATCAATTTTCAATCAAATTTTTGCCAATAGCAGGCAGAACGAACATCTTGCAATGCTTAGAGATACCCTTTTATATAAACTTATGTCTGGCGAGCTTGATGTCTCAAATATTGACCTCTAAGCCGCTAAATTATTGTTTATGTCTATATTATTTTTTATTTTCAAATCAATAGAATCTAATATACTAACAACTTTATTTTGATAATTTCTCGGAAATACCGGGATAGGCAAAGTACCGTATGTTTTTGCATTAATATTGCCACGTGTGCTACCAGTATTAAAAGAATGAATCCAGTCTTTATAGGCTTTAGATTGACAATAATACTTAACAAATTTTGGATTGATTTTTTTAACGTCTAAACTAAATTTAATCAAAAAACCAGCATAAACCAATTCTCCATCCGTTTCATCATAAAAATAATTCCTTCCTGTGCTTGCTCCTGTTCTTGCAAATACAATATCATTCTTTTTTAAAGTATAGTTATACGCTTTTTTATCAGCCACTGACATTAAATTTGATTTATCCAAATTCCCGTCATCTTTAATATCGGTAATTCTTAAATAAGTATATAACTCATCAGAATAAGGAACTGCCGAAGCTGCAATACCGTATGATCCTCTTCCGTCTAAAGATAGCTCATTTAATGTTTTTATTTCGTAATTCATTATGTAAACTCCTATCCTATATATTTTTTATGTGCAATTTTTACATTACTTTGTTTAACCATTGCATATTGCAATGTTGTATCAATCTTTTGATGTCCTAACAATTTTTGTAATTGTTCAATGGGCATTCCTTTATCAATTGCCTTTGTTGCTAACGTCCTTCTAAATTTGTGAGGATGAGCTTTATGAATATCTAATTTTCTCCCCATCTCTCTAATTCTTGTTTCTATTCCACTAATGGTAATACGATTAAATGGCTTTCTTAAAGTAACAAATAATGCTTTATTATCATCATTTCGACTATTTAAATAATTTTGTAAATGTATTTTTGTTCTAGCATCAAAATAAACGATACGTTCTTTATCACCTTTACCAAACACTACACATTCTCTTTCACTAAAGTTAATATCATCCTTATTTAACAATACTAATTCTCCAACACGCATCCCAGTTGAGGCCAAGATATCAATTAAAGCTAAATCACGCAAATTATCACAATTATCTCTCATTAATTCTAATGATTCATCACTATACGTTTCTTTAATAACAGAAGCTGATTTAACCTTATGTATTCTTCTAACAGGACTTTTTATAATAAAATCTTCATCCTCTAACCAAGAAAAGAAACTAGATAATATTCGTCGTATGTTATCTATTGTCACTCTACTTGATCCACGTTCTTCCTGATATTGTGTTAAATAATTTCTTAAATCATTAGTTGTAACATTTTTAATAGATTTATTTATTGCATTAAGTACTATTTCAATAGTTGATTTATAATATTTAAGTGATTTTTCAGAGCATCCTTCTAATCTTTTGGCTGATAAAAATGAATCTATATAGTGTTGATTCGTTTTGTCATTTGTTGCACTTTGAATCTCTTCAATTTGGTAATTAGACAATACTTTTATAAGTATACAATTTAATCTTTCATATTGGTTATCATCTAAACATGTAACCATATCATGTAATATCATATTTTTTATAATTTCATTCATATATATTCTCCTTTTTTGAGAACACATAGAGAGTGGCTGTTCTTCTATTAACTCTTGCCACTCACAAGAGTTTTACATATATAAACAATAATTTAGCGGCTTAGCCTTTAAGTTTGGCATATTGCTTTTTCCAAGCTCGTGACGTTTTTTTACAAATACAATCTTCCGAGAAAAAGGCGCAGATATTCGGTAATCCGTTATTTGCGCATATATCCGGATTATTAGCTATGCAACCGTATGTTTGCAGTTCTGTGTCTTGTGAATGTAGCGGTGCATTAAAAGGTATTGAGAGGTCTTTCCTATTCATAATCTACCTCCGATATATCAATTTCTCCGCTCATAAGTTTTGGAAGAAGCGTGTCTCTTGTTTCAGCAAGCTTTTTGTTCTCTATTCGGTTTGCGATAATCAAATCGTAAATTGGCTGAAGCAAAGCTTCAATTCGCTTGTAGTCTGCTTCGGTGGGTATGAGAACCGCTGCTTTTGAAAGTTCATCACGCTTGATGTGTCCCATTGTTGTAGCTTTATCGGCAGCAACGGCAATAAAGCGGTCAAGATGGTGTTTTGTCCAAACATAGTAGAACCACTTATCAAACTTGTTTGATGTAACTTTGAACAAATGCTGATTTAAGCCGCAGATACCACCACACCAAAAATCAACTAACAGACTGCCTGACCAAGAGAAGATAACATCGCCATCGTGAATGATGTACTCACTTTTAATGTTTGGAGAACACAGTTCGCTGTTATCATCACAACAGCCTTGACGAAGTTCTTTGATTTTAAGAACCGGAATGCCTGTTTCGTCAACAGTTGGACGATATTTTTGCATAGCAAGACCGTTTAGATAGTCTGCAATATCTATCAAACTGGCTTGCTTCCAACCATCAGGTAGCGTTTCAAGAGTTAAAAACTCATTTGAAAAGATAGCCTGAGCTTGCTGCTCTAAATTATTGTTTATTTTATTATTTATATCTATTTTTTCATCAATTGGAATAAGAAAAGACAATATTTTTTCTTGATCTTCTAAAGATGGGATATCAAATTCTAATCTATTAAGCGTTTCTGTTCTTAAACTTGGAATTGTTGTTCCCTCGTTGTAATTATTTAAATCAATAAGCGACATAACATAATACAAATACTTAGGTATGACAAGCTTAGTGTTTACAATAGTATAAAAAAGAGTATCCACAGTCCAAAAAGGTTGTTCAACATATTTAACTTTTCCTATTGTTCCTTTTCTTCCTATCAAAACAGATGGTTTATCATAAAGAAATGTTGTAGCGTATCCCATTAATCCTCCTGTTCCCAAAACAGGTATCTTTCCTGTATCAGATTGAACTTTTTTTTGATTTTTTCCATATTTTATAATAGCTAGTTCGGCAAGAGTATATCTTTTATACTTCATATCCAATTGCCTCCAACTTCTTACGTATATCATTCTCTAATTCTTGAGACTTTTTAAACATATCAGACAATTCAGAAGCAAGACGTTTCATCTTATCATCAAATGGTTCACCATCATCTTCTTGTTCCTCAATACCTACATATCTTCCTGGAGTTAAAATATAATCCTGTTTTGCTATATCCTCTGTAGTAGTAATTGCACAAAATCCCTTCACTTCTTCTAAAGTACCATTTTGGAATGAATCAAACGTATCAGCTAACTTTTTAATATCTTCAGCAGTAAAGTCTCTATGTTTACGATCTACCATATACCCCATCTTACGTGCATCAATGAAAAGAGTCTTTCCTTTTTGTTTTTTATTTTTACTAATAAACCATAATGTTACAGGAATTGTAACGCTATAAAATAATTGTGTTGGCAAAGCCACGATCCCTTCAATTAAATCGGCCTCTATAATATTTTTTCGAATTTTCCCTTCTCCTGATGTTTGAGATGATAAGGCTCCATTAGCTAATACTAAACCGATTTTTCCATTTGGCGCTAAATGATGAATCATATGTTGAATCCACGCAAAGTTTGCATTTCCTTCAGGTGGCAACCCATATTTCCAACGAACATCATCTTTTAGTTTATCTTGTCCCCAGTTTTTCAAATTGAATGGTGGATTTGCCATGATAAAGTCTGCTTTTAACGTTTTATGTAAATCATTAAAGAATGTATCTGCTTGATACGGTCCAAAGTCTGCATCAATACCTCGAATTGCCATATTCATTTTCGCCATTTTCCACGTATCGGCATTTGATTCTTGACCGTAAACAGAAATTCTATTTCTATTACCTGAATGTGCCTGCAAGAATTTTACACTTTGTACAAACATTCCTCCTGATCCACAACATGGATCATACACTCGACAATCTTCAAAAGGTTTCAATATTTCTACAATCGTTTTAACAATACTAGAAGGTGTATAGAATTCGCCACCTTTTGTTCCTTCGTATGCAGCAAACTGTGCAATACAATATTCATATGTACGTCCTAATATATCACGATCTCCATTAATATCTTCCATCTTCACTTCGTTTGTAAATAAATCAACGACTTCTCCTAGCACTCTTTTATCTAAATCAGGGCTGCCATATATCTTTGGTAATACATTTTTAAGACTTTTATTTTCATCTTCGATTGCTCTCATTGCATCATCTAATACAGTTCCGATTTCAGGTGTATGTGCTGCAGAAGCAATTACATTCCAACGCGCTTTTTCTGGTACATAAAATATATTTTCTTCTATATATGCATCTTTATCATTTTCAAAACCATAACCTTCTTCTACTAGTTCATTGTATCGTTTTTCAAAAGCACTAGAAATGTATCTTAAAAATATCAAGCCAACTATCACTTTACGATAATCAGCAGCTGGAATATGACCCCAGAGAACACAAGCTGCATCCCATATTTGTTTTTCAAACCCAATTTTTGTGTTGTCTTTTACCATTACCATTTCTCCTTATCTCTTAATGTAAATTCTAGAGTATCATCTATTTTACAATCTAAAGTTCAACATATTTTTCTCAATGCATTTAATAAAAAATTGATTACGAGAGAATCTTATCATATTTTGACTAATAGCGTCATCTTAGCGTATTTCATTTTTCTAATTCCTCTATCAATTAATAATTTAAAAAAATGTTGTAACATACTTTTATAGATTATTCCTAGCATACTATCTATAATTATATATATTATTTCTAGTCATTTGTATAGTTTTCTTGAACTTTTACAATTTTTTCTTTTTCAATAATTTTAATCTTAATTAAGTCATTTTTAATAAAAGACTTAATTAATAATAATTAAATCAAAAACTCGACTCTTCCCACTTCAATCTGTTTAATTTGATTTTGTTCTTTTATTTCCTTGATAATATTCTCTACGTTTAATCAAGATACTATTGCTACTTGTTTAATTCTAAAACCTAAACTATTAACTTTTTTATTTATGTATCGATTTCCTAGTGATTTTAAACGAATAAATTTCTTTGCAAAAGGATGTTTTACAGCAATATTATTTTGAGTTTCTTTTTTATTTCGTAACCTAATAAAATTAATTTATTATAAAACTGTTGCATTATAAAACTTATTGAAATTGCTTTGTCTATATCTTTTTTATATACTTTTCTAAAAATAACTTGCTTTAGAAACACCTGTATTTTGTTTATTGTTAATAACAGAAAAAATATTTTCTTTACAAATTTCATCTAAAATATTACGCATTCTTTGGATATCGTTATATGTATTACAATATCGTTTTCCATCAACAAATGAAGTAGAATTTAATAAAAAATGATTATGAATATTATCAGTATTTAGATGGGTAGTAACAATAACTTGAAAATAATCACCTAGCATTTTTTAGCAAACGCTACTCAAAAGCAAAGAATAATTATAAAAATAATATATAAAGAGAATAGTACCGAGTAATTTACATTAGCATCATTTAGTATTCAAACATCAAAAAACCCTTAAATAGAGGTCTTTTTAAGGGCACATGTTATTCGAACTCGCTTCCTCTGAATTGATTCCCTGTCTTTTTTATAGCTTTTCATGTATTTTTTTCTCGAATTTATATCATATATCTCTATTATTCCACAAATCCTAATTATTTGTACTCATTTTGTACTCGCTATGAGTACAAAATGAGTACATACTTTAGATTTATGAAATTAATAATTCGGATCTTGATTTAAGCTAGTCTTGTTGAATTTTCATTTTGTTCATCTCAATAAACTGAAGTTTATCAAGCTGTTTGTAACATAATAAACAGATAATTTTTAAGAAACTATTGTTCTATATCTATATTTTCTTTATATTTCTTATTCAAACTCACCATATTCTAATCAATTTTGTTAAGTGATTGTTTTTCCTCGTGTTTACTGTTCTTTTGATAATTTGATGTATCTATATTATTCTACCTAAATGAGCTAATATTATCATTTAGTTATAAGCATTGATAATATAGATTTATAGTCACTAGTAATAATATTCAAAATATGATCTAAGTTAAATAATTGTATAAAAATTAGATGTTCACAGTAAATGTTTTACCGACGTCTGAAATCTTCATTAACTCTCCTTCATTTTCTTGGAGTATCTTTTTTGTGTGATCAGCAATATCTTCTCTAAGTTGTCCTGTTGCAGTATTTACTCCCAATGAAATAATTTCTTCAGCAGTAACCCAACGATATTTGTCGGATTGTTGCATTACCAATAACTTCAAATCATTCTCTTGTTCCAAAGTAGGTAATAGTTCTACAACATCTGCCAAAAGAATTTCGTAAATTTGAAAATGCTCTCCAAATTGAAGACTTGTCATATGTCTGCCACAAAAACGATATTTGATTTGACGCCAATCAACAATACCTTTCTCTATTAGCTCTTCTTTAAATTCTCGACTCAAGTCATCAATTTTTTCTCTTTTTGCTTTTCTATCAAAACGAGCAATAAACTTCCTTAAATATTTATTTTCCATTCTGAGACGATAATCATTACGAGAAGATTCATCTATAGAAATCTTATCGTCATCTTTCACTTGAAATCGATTCTTAAGTTCTAATTTTTCATTTTCATCAAATTTATAAACTCCTCCAACAGGTTGGTATTTTCCTGTTCCTCTCTCATTTTTAACTAGTAGATACTTATCTCCCATTTTAATTCTGTAAAGATAAGCAAAAGAAACTCGAACAATAGTATTATCTGTAATAAAGCCGCCTCGTTTAAGCTTCCTTTGAGACATTTTCCAATTTGTAGTATCGGAAATATCTTGAACTGATTTACAAAACGCAGGTAGAGAATAACAAAGCAATAAACCTGCAATACTACTTCCTACTGGCAATAATTTAATCTCAAAAACAACAATTATTCCAATAAAAGATAGTGATAGAATAAATAAAATAATGCTTTTAAAAATTTTCATAGTATTATCCTCTACCGATAGGAACATTTATTCTTTTTTTTGCAACACATACACCATCTTTAACGATATAACATTCAATGTAATGATTGCCGTAAAAATTGCTATGTTCAACTATAGTATTCCCTTTCTCGACGATTTGCCCTCGTATCTGATTTCTTCTTTCCGCTTCTGGTCCTACATTTTTAACTTTCCAAAATATTTTGTATGGTTTTGGACAATTTGTAAAGTCCATTGTACAACAAATTTCAAAATCATGAGGCAAATAATGCTGTAATATGGATAGAAATTCAGCTATCGGCTTAGATCTCCAACCATTTCCACTAACATTGCAAGATACCTTACAATAATATGATATTTTTACTGGATACAACTCTTCGATATATTGCTCTGTATCAACAAAAGTATTAACAGATTTGAATATTGGATGGGATGAATAACTTACCGTTTCGGTTATTTGTTCATTCCAATAATCGTGATTGAAGAAACCATACCATGCTTGAAGTGCATCTGCTTTAGAGCAATCATCTTCGAACAAAATTTCAAGATCTTCCAGTTTACTTCTGAGACGATTTTTCCAGTTGGTCATTCGCTGAATGTCACTATTTCTTGGAGTTAAATCTCTCCCATCATCTACTGGTGCCGTTACAGAAGTGTTTGTTTCCAAACGATCCACAATTGCTTTTATAGTATAATAAAATAGTTCATCAATGCGTTCATAATCTTGTTGTAGCTTTTCATCACACAAAACTGTTTGTAAAAGTCCACTAGGCATATTCTTCCAAGATTTTCTTGATTTACAAAACATTTTCGATAAGCGTACTACTTTTCTCAGTTTTCCGTCTGAATTTTCATTTTGCATTGTAAACCATTCAGATAACCCTTTTAGCTCTCGTGCTGTCCAATCAGATCCGGCGTGTTCATAAACATAACAATCATTCCACTCATCATATGTCCGTCTATAGATTGCAAAATCGATATGATAACCTTCTGCATAATTTACTCGCACACAGCTTGTTTTGACTTCGGGCTTTGCATTAAACTGTTTTGTTTTTCTTTTAAGTGCATTTGCAACCATATTTCTAGTAGCTTTAGCTCCTTTATCCCCAAGATCAGACTTATCAAATACAACTGCAACATCAATATCATAATCTTCATCTTCATTCTGTACAACAGTCGACATTGCCATGCTACCCTGCACACAGGTTTCTTTTATTGAATAAGAAGTCTTGTTTTCTTCGTTATACTCTTTTAAACCATCTTTAAGTCGCTGAATGTTCAAATTTTTTTTATTATGCAAATTAGTTTGTTCTACCTGAGGCAAAACAACATAAGAATTATAGAATGTATTAAATTTTGAAGATAAATCATACATCTTTTTTATACCTCTTTGTCTTAATCTTTTTTTATCTTGGTTAATAGAATTTTCAGAATTTCTTCTTCAGATAATTCAATTCCCATATCCCTATATTTATTAATTTCTTCATTTAATAAATTAATCAAATTTTGCTTTGAATGATTTTCTGACTCTCTTTTGGTACTTCTAATTTCTTCTATTCGGTTGATAAATTTTTTTTCTAATCTTATATCGTATTGCAAGTTATTTTTCTTATCATTTTCAAACATAGCAAAATAATGCAATAAGTATGCTTCATTTTGAAAATCAATCTTTTGATACGATATAATATCATTAAGAACCAAGAAATATTTCACCAAATGCGAGAACCTTTCTTCACTTTTATAACTAGAAATCAACATATTAATAAATATATAAATATTTTCATCATAATTTCCAGAAGAGAAATCTTTTTTAATATTTCGTATAACAGATGTAAATAAATCTGTTGCATCTGCTTCAAGTTCTAAAACTCCCATAGACTTATCTCTTTGTACTAAATTGCGATATTTATTTAATTTTTTTTCAAATTCTTTTTTCGGTAAACTATAATTAAATAATTCTTCAAAAATTATTTGATATTTCGCATTCGGTATATTTGAACCAGCCTCAAAAATTCTTATATAAGAATTTAATGTTGGTCTTGATATATTTAACATTTCAGCAAAGCCAAATAATGTTAGTCCATTTTTTTGAAGTGTTTTTCTTACATCCATTACTAAATCCTCCATCATTCCAACTTCATTATAGCATGAGCTATGTAAAATGTAAACAACTTTACATTTTACATAGCTTTACATAATTTATAAACTTTTTTTAATCTACACTTAAAAATCTTTGTATGAAAGCACTTGGAAATCTGAACTTCTTTATTTGATACCCAAACTGTACTTCGATTATTCCATTCTCAATACTATGAACAAATCTATGGAACAAGAGCATCTGAAGACGATGAAGAAATGATGATTTAGATACTTCAAACGATTTTAGCGGTGAAATCAAAGGAAAAAGTAAAAATTAATCTATAAATTGTTTTCATTTTTTACAGAAAAACTCCAAAAAAGCTGATAAACAGAGTCTTGTGGAGTTTTTTGATACTATTCTTTATGTATGTTCCAAAACGTAAAAATCAGTCATCTTTTTGCACGATTATCTAGCAGAATTCTTAAAAATGAGTGCAATTTTGATTTTAAACCACACAAAACAGGTTAAAATTATATGAATAGTACCCAACACCTCCAAGCCGCATGGCAAAAAAGGCAACGTCCAAACCACCGGGAACTATTCTTGAGTTTTCACACAAAAATCCATAAAAAAGGCAAAAATGGGCTAAAATCATTATAAAACCAATGGATTTAGCCCCTGAAAAACATTTTACAGAAATTATTGTTTTCAAAACGTTTTCCCGGAAGAAAAAACCATAGAAAAAACGCCCTTAGATAGGGCGTTTTTTTTAAATCTCGATACTATTCGAACTCTACATCTCAAATTCTTTATTAACCGATATATCAGTCAATAATATATTTAATTAACACAAAAATAGTTCAATCTTCTTCATTTCTTACACTTTTGACAAAATAAGTGTATCAAAAACGTATCATATTTTCAATAGTTTCGTATCAATAACAATTTAATTAAACTAATATGAGCTTATTAAATTATCTTACTATGAAAGAATATGGCGATACTTCTACTTATAATGCTATAGTTTTCCATTTTCCTCTACAAAATCTTATCAATAAAAGAATACCTCTGATTGTTAAATCCAGTGCATAGGCATACCATACACCTTTAAGTCCTAGTTCGAAAGGAATAGCAAGAATATAACCTATTCCTAGACGTATTCCCCAAATACCTAAAAAAGTAGAATACATTGGAAATCTAGTATCACCAGCTCCCTGTAGTGCATTAGTGATCACTTGAACTAAAGCAGAAAAAGGCTGAAAAAATGCAATGATTCTTAAAACATCAGCAACAAGCACCTGTACTTCTTTTGTAGAAGTAAACAAAGAAGCCAGTGGCATAGCAAAAACATAAAATATCATGCCTATGATCATCATACAAACACAGGAAAGGCCATATCCTATCCATGTATCATGAACAGCTTGTTTATAATCATTTTTACCTAAAGATATTCCCACTAAAGTTGAAATTGCCAATCCAAATCCCATAGCAGGGATATAAGAATAACTTTCAATCGTTCCTGCAATATTATGGGCAACATAGGCATTGACTCCTATAGATATGATCATACCATTATATACTAATTGCCCGATACGCATAATTACCTTTTCTGTTCCAGCAGGAATTCCAACAGTTAACAATGAGTGTATAATTTCTTTATCTGCCTTGAAATCAGATTTACTAAATTTAATTTCACTATCATGATGTTGTAGTTTATAAAGTAATATAAACATACCAACAACTCTTGAAATTGTTGTTGCCAATGCAAGACCTACAACACCTAGTCCAATCTGAATAAAAAGCATATCTAAGATGATATTCAATATATTTGCGAAGCCTGTTGCATACATAGGTGTCTTTGTATCTTTTATGGCTCTTAAACAACTCGATAAAACCTGTTGCAGACAAAGAAATACAGATGGAACAGCAACTACCAAGTAATATGGAATTGCGTACTCCATTACAGTTTCATCAGCACCCGAAAGATGTAAAATTTGATTATGAAAAATCAGACAGATTACACCTACAATTAACCCGAGTGCTGTTCCAACAATAATAGACTGGACGATTGCATGATTTGTTTTTGAATAGTCCTTTTTTCCATAGTTTCTTGAGACAACAGCAGTCGTACCAATGCTAATCGCTGTAAAAAATGAGATGAATATATTCATTATAATATTTGTCACACTGATACCGGCAATCGCATTGTCTGTCAGTTTTCCAGCAAAATATGTGTCCGTTGTTCCTAAAAACGTTTGTAAAATATTTTCTATGATGATCGGAAATGCTAGAGATAAAATAGTAATGATTTCTGTTTTTCTTATACGTTTCATTAATAAATCTCCGATCAAATCATTTTATCTATCGCTTTTTTTAGTTCTTCAATTGTTTCATCATCATTCTCTTTTACAGCTTCTATAATACAATGGTCAATATGATCTTTTAAAATAACTTTACTTGTATTTTTCAAGGCAGATTGTACAGCAGAAAGTTGTACAAGGACCTTTGAACAATCTTCATCATCAATAACCATTTGTTTGACTGATTCCAAATGTCCAATTGCCCTTGAAAGTCGATTCACAACTGCTTTTTTAGATTGTTCATCATGTTTATGTTGCATTTTATTCGTTCCTTTCATATCCCCCTTAGGGGAATATGAAAATAGTAACATTATTTTCTATTCCTTTCAATATAACAAAAAACAAAAGAGTAAAAAATTCTTTTAACTATAACCATACTAGTTATATTATGAGTAAAGCATAAGGAAAAGAAAAATAATTTAACGCTATAAAAACATATCATTCAAACTTAAAAAATGTTCGATAAAATCGAACTTTTTTTAGGTTATTCGAACTCGACTCCTACTTCTCATTTTCATTTATAGCACATTGTGTTTTATCGATTCTTTTATCTAATATTTACAGATTATTTTAGTTTTAAATACAATAAATTTTATAATGTACTCAAAATGGACTCGAATTAAATCATTTTTTTCTAAGATAAAACCAACTGTTGCATAATTTGCAAGAGTTGGTTTTTACGTTAAAAGTCTTTTCACTATTCAAAATTCGACTCCTACGTATTATCTACATTTATATCATATTGCATTTAACTAATTATCTTTCCCAAGATTATCAGATTATTTTAACTCTTAACCTTTTATCTATTATCACATACTAAAAATGAACTCAAATGGACTACACAATTCATATACAATATCCTAATAATTATATTAATGTAAAAATCAGTTGTTTCGATTTATGCAACAACTAGATTAGCTATCATAGCTCATCTAATCCTATTCTAACTTCTAAATAAAACGATTATCACGAACATATTCGCTAACATTTAGTAGCAAATGTTGTTGTTTTGTGTATTAACTACTTCTAATATAGAAAATTTATTATCTGTTAGTAGTAGAATGATATCATCAATTATTAAATATATAATACAGTTCATTAATACAATTCATTGATTGCTGTTGTCTTTATATTCAAATTTCATTTTCTTTAAAGTCTTTTGTTTCTTGGCATAAATCCAATAAATATGTACCTTCCATATAAATTAACAGTCTATGCACAAGTGAATTACAACGAATAATGTTGAGGTTAATATCTGAACCTTTTTAATCATATTTGATACTTATTGTAATTAATAAATCGCCATACTTTTGCTAGATTGAGAACAATCGATTGATAAGTGATACCATGAACAGTTTATTCTCTTTTATCATCTTAATTATAAATTGTAAGTTTTTCCTTTATTTTCCTTAATAAAAGAATCTCTATAACTGTGAATAATACATTTTTTCACTAATTTTCAGCGTTTTCTCTTTTCAATATATATTCTACTCTTTTTCGCACATAATTTGTTTGTTTAACATACGATAACGCAAACAATAGAATCAACAAAATTAATAAAATCCAATCCTTATTATCTTGTAAAAAAGTAATCTTATTTTTGAGGCATATTTCATTAATGATAATACCTAATTTACATAAAAATGCACAAATAAAAGTCGATAACAATGTTCTGTAAGTATTGTTTACTTCTGACAAAGTATCAACTAAAGGTTCAATACTACTTGCTTTTACATAGTCCGAATAAGGCGCATCTATTATTAATTTAATTTCTTTCATCATAGGCTTAATTATGATTGAACCTATCCTACTCAATACCATACCAGCAAAATAGAATAATATTAAATTTTCGAGCAAATTATCCGATAATAAATTTATTTCAAACAGAAACTTTAACAGGTAAATAAACAATATTCCCGGATATAAATTATTAAAAATATTATATGACGAAATTTTTTCAACTATCTGTTTTAATATCTCTTCCATAATATTATCTCCTCTATATAGTCATGATGTACCAACCTGCATATGTTTCATCATAAAAAGTGTCAGGATTACGTTTTTTAGCAAATACTTCATATGTTACATATACATCCATCCCGTTTTTTCCATTAGTATTAATAACAATACAGTTTGCCTGATTGTTTGTAATATGATCTAACCCTCTATTATTCCAAGATGAATAATCTAAATATTCACTTTTGGCATTTCCAAATAATGTTAATCTAGGATTTAATACATCTAAATACTCGTCATTCCCACCAGTTTTTCGACCATGATGGGGAGCTACCAAAACATCAACATCTTTTACTTCTTCTTCATAATTCTCTAAAATAAAATCCCATGTCTTTTTCGATGAATCTCCAGCAAATACAATCTTTTTATTATTCCCCGTCCTATATAAAATGACATACGAACAATCATTATAATCTTTTGATTTATTTGCTTCTTCTATTAAATCCATTGTAGGCGCAAGTAAATATAAACCATCCGCACCTGATTTACCATCTTCTGTTTGATTATAATATTTTCCTTTTTGCCCTGCATATAAATGCAAAACCTTAGGAGATGAGGAGAAGGTTCTAACTTCTTGATAAAAATCCCAATCTGCTTTATCATATCTTCCCCAATCAGAATTTTCATCCATCACTTTAGTATTTTCGGTATCCCAAAAATTTAAAACTTCAAATGCATCAAACAGTTCTTTAATCCCATCCATATGGTCCATATCGGGATGTGTCAGAATAAATCTAAAAATTGTATTTATATTTCTATCCTTCAAATACTCAATTGGATTTACAGGATAGTTTTTTTGATTATGGTTTCCAGACAACGATGCACTTTCAAATATATTTGTCACTTCATGCCCATTAGATATATCAATTATAGTATTATGCCTAGATGGATGCTCTATCCAAATACAATCGCCTTCTTTTACATTTAAAAAATGAACTATACCCATATGTACTTCACCTCTATTATTAATTATCTAATCTTTTTCCTATCATATAATTTCTTTGCCATCTAAATGATCAATTAAAGCCTCTAAAACCAACAAATCGAAGCATATATGCTACCATTTCATTTGCAATATCTTCAGAGTCAATATCCTGTTTAACTGCCATTGGTTTCATTTCATACTAGCATTATTTTCTATTACTAAAATATTGCCACTCAACTCTATAGCTAAATTATTGCAGAATCATTTCTGCTATCTCATCTGCTATTTCCTCTACTGTTTCTTGAACTGTATTTCTTGCTACCTTATCGGTTAGTGAATGACTATAGTCAATAACTTCCTGCTTTGTAATATCATGCCAAATGATATAAAAAATAGTAATCGAATTATTACATATCTTATCTTTCATCTTATCCAAAATAGAATAATTTAACTTCTATCTTTTTTTAGAATAAAATTCATTTTTTCTTCATTATAATTAGGAAGTACGTCACTTAAAGTACCATCGAACATTGCGGAATAAACTTTTTTATCTGCACGAAGTTGATATTTTTCTAAAGGATTGAGTATAGATTCACCTTTTCCATTTTTTATCACAAAACAAATCTCATCGTTTCGGAGAATTTCTGCCGCTAATAAGCGTGATTCATGGCTAGTAATAATAAGTTGAGTATTTCGTTGCTCTGCCATTTTAAGAAATAGTTCCATCATTCTTGTAGTCATTACAGGATGTAAGCAACGATCTATTTCATCAATAACAAACACTCGATTATCAGAAACTTTTAAAAGAATTTCTATTAAATCCAGAAGGCGAGCAGTACCATCCGATTCCTCCTTCAAATTAAAGTAAACAGATTTACTCTCATGACTAAATTCTATAGTCTTTATAATTAAATCATCATTTTCATTTAATTCAAAAGTATAGAATTCTTTATACGAACGAAGCATGACGGAAGGACAATGGCGTTTTCCTCTATTGACCGATTTTTTTTCAAGATCAGATACCACTTTATTAAAAAGTTCTTCAGGAATTTTGTTCTTTATAATATCTATAGGAACTTCAACAATTTTTAAATCACTTATCCCTGTACCTAATGCATTCAAGAGATTGGCAATTTCATTCAAGTTAGAACTCGAAAAATAAGGGTATCCTGTTAATATACTGTCAGGATTGCTGACAGTCAGCAAGCTATTAAACCAAATATATAATTTACGAAGAATCTTTAACTCTGGATTGTCTTCGTACATTTTTTCCTTTCCATGATTAATCATGGAAAGGAAAAGTAATTCTCTATCTTCAACACTATCTTCACCATACATATTTAACTTTTCAACAGTATTTTTATTTTTAAAATAATCTCCAGCTTCAAAAATACTGCTTTTTAAATTACGGTAAAAAATACTTTTTTTCTGACTTGAAGCAGTTAACTCATACAGTTGTTCTTCCTCAATTGAACCTGTCTTTAACAAAATAGAAAACTCATAAATGATATGGTTATTATCCAATAAAAGTTCTATTTTGAAGGAAGAAGGAATAGATTGATTAGCAGGAATTTGCCGAAAATATTTATTTGTGAAACCTCGTGGAAGTCCATCAATGACCATGTTTTGAACAAATTGAAATGCTTCTATCAAGTTGGATTTTCCAGAAGCATTAGCTCCGAAAATAACTTCACATTTAGTCAACTTTATGTTTTTGTCCCGATAAACCCTTTTGGAGTTTTTACGTGCCTTTCCAGCTTCCATAGAAAAGCATTGTTCGTTATTAAACGAAAGAAAATTTGTCACTGAAAACTTAATTAGCATATTTAACACCTCACGTTGCCATTTCATTATAACAAGTAAAAAACGAATTTATCAATACAAAGTTTATAATTTTATATTTTTTTTATAAATTATTAGACACAAAAACGATAAAATCGTTTAATCTTTGAATTTATATTTGACTTTTGAAAAAAATGATGATATTTTATTTTTAGCAAACATGCGCATTGAGTGCTACTTTAAAACAAAAAAGGTTTTACTACCTATAACAAACAGTTAACAAGTATATTTTGAAAGGAGATTATTAATTGAAAGTAATATTTTTATCATCAAAAGAATATACAGATCCAGAAGTAAATAATGGAGATTGTATACTTATTGACACTGGAAGTGAACTTGTCATTTTTGATTGTGGTTGTGAAGAACACGCCAACCGAGTAATTGATTATATGAAGAAAAGAGGTTACTCTAAAGCTAAATTGGTGCTTTCGCACAATGATAGTGATCATTTTAATGGAATCCCTTATTTAATAGAGCAAGATAAAATTTCAGATATACATACGCTTCTATTGTTCAAATATAAAGATGAATTGTTGGATAAAATAAATGACAAAAGAATAACCAGAGATTCTCTAACGAGAAGAATTTCTGAAATTTTTGAAAACATCTATTCGCTCTCCGGTTTGCTTAAATTAAGAGACATTTTTACTGATACACAAGTATGCCCAGGAGTTACAATCGTAGGGCCAGACCAGGAATATGCATTAGATGCTGTTGCAAAACGTATCGACAATAGACTAGGCGATACCATTGATAAAGAAACAATTGTAAATGCCGTCAGCACTCAAGTTAAAATCAAGGTAGGCACTAATAATCTATTGTTATGTGGTGACAGCAGTTATGAAGCCATCAAAGAGAAATTAGATGAATACTCATTGATACAGTTGCCTCATCATGGAAAAAAAGAACAAGCAGATAGTATTTTCGAACAAAAAGGTGCTCTCGGAATTACATATTATGTATCCGACAATACAGGTAACACTAATGGAGGGTCTAAAGATTTACCAAAACGAGGTTATGTTATCAAAAATACAATGGATGGAGATCAGATTTGCACAGGATGGGATTCAGCCTTAGCAAATATCCCAGTTCGTTCATATTTTAGGGGGTTCTGATTTGAAATACTTGGTCGCAGAAACTCAAGCATATGAAATTCCTGGACGACTGGAATATCTTTATGATATATTCCATCTTTACTTTATTCCTCAAAATTCAATAAATGGATTCATTCCGCTTACGCCATTAGGCGTAGCGGAACCTTCCATTTTATTTGTGGTGGGGCATTATGATCAAATTGCAAAATATTTGGATCAAAACAATGACCAGATAAATGAGAAAACAATCGTTTTCATTACATGTTACGCCAATCACTTAAAAACATACAAGAAAAATAAAACAACATGGTTTACATCTTTTTCTAAAGACGAAATATCATATTGTTATGCAGGAGATAAGTACGGTTTTGGTTTTGCCATAACAGAATCTGAGTTGAATTTCTATAATTCAAGAGAAACGGACATTTTCAAACGGATTAAAGAGAATTTTAAAGTATTGTGAGGAGATTCAAATGAATATAAAAATTTTTGATTCCTATAACATTCGTGCAAGGCTATCTGTTTATATCATTATAATAGCTCCTATCATTTTAACGCTATATGTTCTTTATGAACCTATCCGAAGTTTCACTTTTTCAGTTGTATTAATAGCTATTATAACCTCATTTTCGAATTACCTTTTCGCTTTGCAAAGATATAAACAAAGAGAGAAAAACCACAAAAACACTGCCGCAGAATTTTTATATATAGATGATCCACATATTGACAAAAAAACTAAGCAACGTTATTACAGAAAATTAAGTAAAATTGATAAAAGTTTTGAAGTTATGAACCACCCCATGGATTCTGAAGAATTCAAACAAACTTGTTACAGTGCCGTACAATGGCTACGAAGTAATACACGTAATAGTAAGCTTGTACAAGAAGAAAATATAATGTGTGGATTTTATAAAAATTTAATTAGTCTTAAATCCGTGGGAATCGCATTTACAATTGTAGCATTTTTCATTCTGATTATCACTTCTGTTCCTACAACACCTCTCTCTTTCATTCAATCGAAAACAAACATAATTTTAATTTTTGTTGATATAGGAATGATATTATTTTGGAAATTTGGAGTTAATGGAAAAATACATTCTGTTTTATGCGAAAAATATGCATATGCATTACTGGAAACCTTGGATACACTCCCAAATAGAACCAATGAAAATAAATTATAAAAATCAAACACAAATGATATTGTTCAGTATAACCACATACTTAATCATTTGCGAGTTCTTCCGTTTTTCTAAATTCACATACATTTGCCCAATAATTAGAATAACATTTCTAAAGTGTTGATAATGTTAGTTATTTATTGTGCAATAACAATTACATTTACTTTAATAAGTCATTGAGTTCATCTTGTTTTTGTTATTGATGATTATTTAATCAATCAATATCATCTATCCTGATTTTGGTAAGAAGTTCAATTTCCCTGGAATATTGATCGAAATTAGATAAGCAATATGGATTGCTGAAAGTTTAGGCAATTGTTTTTATAAAATCGATAATACTTTTTCACATCAGATAGAGATTAAAACTCTCTTTAACTGAATTACAGTAAAGAGAGTTTTTTTGATTATTATAAATATTCTTTTACTTATAATCCATCAGAAAACACTTTAATAATTCGAACTCCGAAATGAAACGATTATAGTGAACATATTTGTTAACGTATATTGGAAAAATTGACTCTATTTTCATTTTTTATTATCTTTCTAATTATTGAATAAAACATTCTGGTATCAACATGGTATCATCCACGACACAAAACTTCATTCCATGCATCTAGAAAAAATCTCTCAAGCCAAGGCTACAGACTACCAATAATCGTTATTCTTTAATATACAATTCTTATGCACAATCAAATTATACTAAAAGTTTTAATTACTTGTTCATTATATATCACATTAATTTTTAGTAACATTGCTTAAATCTTTCCAAATCGAAAGAAAATTAGGACTATTATAAAAGTCCTGATAATTATGATTATCAACAGATCTAATATGCAATAAAGGTAACCACCATTTAGATAACATTATGGTTTGTTTCCAATTTTTGTCATTTTTACAACTTTTTTTATGCTCCTCAACAATATATTTAAAAATATCTTTATTTTTGTTATCTCCTTTTTCAATAAATGATAGTAACACCAATGGATTAATTGATTCATTTTG
Source organism: Erysipelatoclostridium sp. An15 (assembly GCF_002160675.1). Taxonomy (NCBI): domain Bacteria; kingdom Bacillati; phylum Bacillota; class Erysipelotrichia; order Erysipelotrichales; family Coprobacillaceae; genus Thomasclavelia; species Erysipelatoclostridium sp. An15. The sequence continues at coordinate 9,322 of NZ_NFLA01000025.1, read as the reverse complement.
ATCTTGTGTTTGTTTTAACAAATCAAAATAATATGTTGCAATATTTTTTCTCTTTTCAAATTTATTCAATAAATAATAATGCCAAATTTGAATTAATGTATTGGAATATCTTTCATTTAATTGTTTTGTCTTATTATCAATACAATTAATAATATCTGTTGTATCTATAGATTTATTTTGATAATAAGATAGCAATTCATACATTACCTTATAACAATTTACTGCAATATATGCATCAAAAAATATTAATTGAAGCATATAATTAATCACACATTTCACATTTTGATTTGGATTAGATGAATCGAAAATTATTTCACTTTCTTTTATTTTGCGTGCAATTCTTGATAGAAGAACTTTTAATTCAGAACTTTTGTTGAGTTCTAAATAATTTCTGAATATTTCTTTTAGTTGAATAAAATCATCATAATTATTCCAAATATCACCTATTAAACAGTAATCATGATTAATAGAATTAAAATTTAAGGAGTCTATAAACCAATGTCATTCAGTCCTTAACTTAATGACATTGTCCATACTTCTCTTCTCCTTTCGTGCTGTGGCAAATACATTGTCAATTCAGCAATATGATGAAATTGTCAAATATGATTGTATGAATTGTTATCTATATCTATAGGATTCGTGTAAGAAACTTGAAAACTTCTTTGAGAAGAGATTCGTTCCATTTTTTGCTTTCGTTCCATTTTCGTTCCACAAAAACAAAAAAACGTTGGTAAATCCAACGTTTTTTCAAAATTTGTGTTATTCGAATTCTATACCACGAATTCTTTATTGACCTATATATCGGTCAATAGTATTTATAATTAACACAAAAACAGTTCAGTTTTCTTTAATTTTTACACTTTTGACAAAATAAGTGTATCAAATACGTATCATATTTTCAATAGTTTTGTATCAATACTTATTCCATTTTATTAGTCATTTTCTTTTATATCAAAGTAAATCAATTCAATTTCTTTATTCAAGTCAACAATATAATCCTCTGCAATTTCTCTATGTAAATCACATCCAGGAAAATCATCAGTTTTCTCACTTAACACTAAAATTGGTTTATGTTTATAGCATAATTCTACCAATTTATAAAAGATGTTTCGAATTGTTGTTTGATCTTCGGAAGCAAAATCAATCATATATTCTTCATCAGTTTCAAAATCAAATTTTAAATAAATTTTCTCATCTTTATAAATTACATCTACCTTATAATTTTTCTCCATATGTTTCTCCTCTTTCATTAAAAGCAATTTTTCCACCTTCCAAAGTATTAAGACTCAGTTCTGTCCAAGACAACACGTTTTTTTCGTTTTCAATATCTCTCATCTCTTCAATGAAAGGATTACCAACATATGTTATACCCCTTGCACCAGTCTTTTCTCTATAAATTGATTGAAATGGTAAACTTCTAACTGCTATATTAGCGTCATGAGTTGCAATAATTACAATGGAATTATTTCTACTCAGCTCCTTTAATCTAGGTAAAATTTTATTGTTAATATAGTCATGTCCAACACTCATTTCTGGTTCATCCAAAATATATACCTTTTTCTTTACTTCAATTGCATGGCTTATTATCAACATTGCTTGTTCACCACTAGAAGGTGTATATTCTATTTGTGCTTCACTATTATTCATTTCTATTCTGCTATTAGTTTTAATTGTTGTCACTTTTTCAAAATATAATTTTCTTAATGAAGTAATTTCATTTTCTTTATTAAATCCAACAAATTGAGTGATGTAACTATTTAGATTTAGACCAAAACAGTTATCTAAGATTAGTTTAACATTCTTTTCAAATTCTTTGCATTTATTAGCATGTAAAATTTTCAAGCAATCTTTAGTATAGTGTTTACTATCTATGAATATCTCTTTTCTTACATAAATAAAATCTTTATCTGATATTTCACCTAAAAATTTATTTTCAAAGTAGGAATCAACATTCAGGTTAGATATTATCTTTTTTGCTTTCTTTTTTGCGTTGCTGCTATGATTATAGATATCCAATAATCCCGTAGAAGATGGTTTAGTAAAAGTTCCCTTTTTATTTGTATATAACATTTTCATTTTATTTATTGTAAATTTTTCTAATTCAAGTGATTTCACTTTACAATATTCTGTTTTCTCATCTATATACATTGAATAATCTAATTTATCAAGAAGGATATTCAATGATCTTAGTTCCACCTCATTTAAATATTTAGTATTATCATTTTCTTTAATAGTTTTAATAGCATTTTTAACCTTCTTATAGTTATTTCCTTTTTGATGTAAAGTATCATATGAAATTTCATCTATAAAAGTAGCATTAATAAAACCGAATTTTATTTTTTTATTCTTTTGAGAAACCTTCCAATCTTTATAATCTTTTAAAGTACATATGTTTATCTCTTTCCAATCGGAGAAAAATTTTATTTCTTCTGAACAGTCATCTATACCTAATTTATCAAAATCAGAATCATATATCTGCTTGTCAATTAAATCATTATATGACTGAGTTTTTCCACTTGCATAATAACTTGAAATTTCATTAGGATATGTATTTAATAATTCTTTTTCTAATGCTTCTAAAATTTTTGTTTTTCCTGTCCCTTTTCCACCAAATAAGATATTAATATCATTGAATATTTTTAGTTGCATACTTTCTTTCTTGTTTTCAAAAGGTGTAATATTCAAAATACGTGAATCCTTTTTGTTTACAAAAGTTTCAATTACTTGGCGATCCTTTTTTATTAATAATTTAAAATTTTCGAATGAATCTATAGGCAATTTTAATTCTGGAACTCTATCTGAAGAATAATTATCCCAATCCTTCACATCAGAACCAATCATTGTATTAATATTTTTAGCATAATAAATACCAGCACTAATTAAATTTCTAGGCTCACAATAGAATGGAATTTCTTCACTTAGTTCATTTTTAAATTTATCAATATCACTTTGACTCAATGAAGGATTTTTTCTTCCATAATGGCATATTACTATTACATCTAAATCTTTAATTTTTGTAGCCAAATCACAAATTTCTATATTAAAGTCATCAGGATGTGTTCCATTAATAATTTGTTTCATTTTTTTATCAAAATCTTCTACATCTTTTGGATTTCCAATTAAAATACAATGACCTTTTGATTCATCTCCATAAATATCCAATTCAATACCAGGCCAAATTAAGAATTTTTCATTTTGAAAATCCAAATACTGATCTTTATCAAAACAGTTGTGATTAGTAATTGCTACAACGCCTACATCTGCTTCACAAATTTTTTTTATAAATTTGTCTTTTGTCACATTTCTTTTATTACCATCACCTTTCTTACATTTTTTTGTATGGCAATGTAAATCTATTCTCATTGTTCTACCCCTTTCTAGTAATTTGTAATCAACACTTCTCTTGTTACCAATGACTTATCTTTGATATGATAATTAGAGTTACTATAAGAACAATTAATATAATTTATATTAAACCCATTAGATAGACACCAATTTAGTAATTTATCATGAATTTTTCCTTTATGTTCAATAACATTAGATAATGCAAATCGAATTTGTTTTCCATCACATAATTTTAGAAAATTTAATAAGTCATCTTCATCTTTTGCTGTCCAACCACCATTTTCATTATATGAAGCATCTCCTAAATAATAAGGTGGGTCTAAATACAAAAATGAATTAACCTTACTTATTCTATCCACATCTAGCCTTCTAAAATCTATATTTTCAAAACTAATTTCTTTACTATGCAATTTATCCATAAATAATTGTAGCTTTTTTCTTAAGCTACCATTAAAATCTCTTTTACCAACGGGTAGATTAAAATCTCCCTTGTTATTAAATCTAATTTGATTATTAAAGCTATATATAATCAATAATAAAAATAAATCATCTCTTTTTCCATTTGATTTATTATATTTACTTCTCAAATTTAAAAATTTATCTTTATTATATTTTCCTACACCATTACCACTATTACAACCATAAAATTCATACCCATTTTTATATGTATTGCTTAATGAAAATTTATCTATTAATGAATCTAAATGATTAACTAAATGATAGTATTCTTCATTTTGTAGATATTTAAACAAAGAAATTAATCTATCGTTAATATCAACACAAATTATTTTATTAGCCTCTATGTTTACTCCAACATTTCCACCACCTGAAAAAATATCGAAGAACATATCTATATCTTTTGGAAATTTATCTATTAATTGAGTTAAAATTTTATATTTCCCTCCAGTGTAATTCAATGGTGATTTCACTAACCCACTAATACTATTTACGATATATTCATTTTTCTTCTGTCCAACAATACATAAAAATAATCTTTCTTTATGATCATCTAATTTTGTTTTTCCCGTATTGAATAGAGCATATTCTTGTTCAAATACTTTTACTTCCCCCTTTTTTCCTAAAATTTCCATTATCTGAGAATCAGAAATTTTAGCATTTGAACGAGCATTCCCTTTTTCTCCTGTATTGTTATATGAAACAAGAATATATTTTGCTTTAATATTTTCTATTAAATCAGCAAATTCAATCGCTGCTTTTGCAGTACAATATTTACTTTTAAGATTTGAACGATCCATTTTACGCGCCGTTCCAAAAACTTCTGGTTTTTTATTTAATGCAACATTTTCTAAAAAATGATATGCGTCACAATACTGTCTAGAATTATATGGAGGATCAATATAAACTAAATCAGCTGAAATGTTTTTTACTAATTGATTAGAATTTTCACAATAAATTCGATTATTGTTATTGTTATTATCGTTAATATTAGGCATAAGCATGATTAACTTTTGATCTAAGTTACCATTTTTTCTATATGCGTCATAATGTCCAACTGTATTAGCAATTTTATCAATACCATATATCAAACTACATATCAAAATAGATTTTTCTCTTTTGTTGATTTTTTTATTCTTAAACTGTTTATCAATATCATCACGTATAAAGCCTACTTTTCTCATATTATCTTTGCTTAAATATGTATCAGCAAAATTCTTTGAATAATAGTTATCCTCTGTCACATTAACCTTATTATATTTTACTAACATTCCTTCAATTTTGTTTTTATCAATTGTTTCATTAGAAAAGAAGGTATCATAAGCAACAATATTAGTTTTTAAAATATCGTTTATCAATACAGAGCATTCATCATTGAAACTATAACCTACAACACCAGTTCCACCAAACAAATCTAATACTGAGTTAATATTTGAACAATTTTTATTCACTACTTCATGAATAAAACTGATTAACTTTGTTTTACTTCCTAAATATCTTCTGTTGCTCAACTCAAATTTATCCATCATAGCCATCCTTCATTTCCATTTTATGCATCGTACGCATCTCTTGCATATTATAACATTATAAAAATAGCAAGTAAATGAATACTTGCTATTTTCTTGATTTTTCTATAATTTCTTTTTCATACCAACCATTTCTTAATGTGATATTCGATAAATATGCCTCATTAAATAATTTATAAATATCTTTATATTTTTTTGAACTTGTAATAAAATTTTTCAAAACCCTTGTATCTATTGGCAAAATTTTTATTCCATCAAAGTAAGAAACGTTATCTAAAGTTTGTTCCGAATTGGCCCTACTTCTAAAATCCGAAATTACTGATGGATGTATATTAGTTGAAACTAATACCGCATAATTGTTTAAATTATTAGTCTGCATTAAATTTCGCATTAAATGCCTACTTACTGGTTCGAATTCCATTCTTCTTTGATTACTATCATCAGCTAATGTGGCTTCCAATAGCAATTCATGAGCTGGATAGGCACTTGTTTCTTCATATTTATAGACAATATCAGCTTCTCCACCTCCTGCATGAGTTTTTGGCAATAAATCTGCGTCTAATGAAAGATTCATAAAATCCAATATATTTCCTCTTCTACCACTTAGCTTATACCAAATTATACCTAAAATATATTCAAACATAGTTGGAACATCAGCATTATCTGTTATATAAGAATTTAATGAAGAATCTGTCCTATTTTCAAACCATTGCAGAATTTTTAATAAATGTTCATTATCGAATTTTTCATCAATTATATGATTGAATTTTTTTAGTCTCTCATTTTCAACATAATTTTGAATTTCATTCGGTTCAATATACTCTTCATCAAAATATGCAGCAACATCAGTATAAACATAATCCATATCTGGCGTAGAAGATCCTAAAATCTTTTCAATTGAAACCATCTTATCAAAATTTTCACTTTGATTAAAGGATTGTTTAAAGTAATCATCTATACAATACTTAAAATATTCTTTTGCTAACAAACTCAATGTTACTTTTCCATCTTGAAAAATGATAATATCCGATAATTTAAAATATCTTCTATTTAAATCAAAGTAATCCTTTAAAGTAGATTTCCACTTATACAGATGGATCATTTCATAAATATATTTTTTAATTCCATACTCATCTTTTAGTGTAGATAATTTATTTTCTTTTAAGTAACATAAAGGCTTGTTAGTGATTTGCCTTTCTGTTGCACGCCCAAAAATTAAATTTTTCCAATATATTCTTGGTTTTCCACTTAAATTTTGAATAGCCCTATATAATTTAATAATTGATTCATTATTTTCTTCCACATAGACCTCAACTAATCTTTTATATAAATCAGCATACTGTACTTCATATTTTTCAGGGCTTTTTCTATTCATATTAATTAACATAAATGTTTCTTCTGTTGGTTCATGATGAAGAAAATACTCAAATCCAGCTTGATAATTATCCATTTTCCAAATTAAATCGATAATAATATCATTGATATTAAAGAATCCAGCTCTAAGTTTTTTTATGTTATCTACAACATCAGAAGCCACTTCTTTACTTGTAACTAATGGTAAAATAAATATAAATTCCTCATTAGTAATATAATCAAGATCATTTAATATTTTTATCAAAACAACAAATGGTTTTATATTATTCTCTGTAGTATATTTTAATAATTGAAGCATGTATATATAGCTATCTCTATCAATGCCAAAAAAATTATCATTCTTTATTTTATATATACCACTTTTAGAAATTTCCACCAGTTTTTGCCCAACATCAGTCAATCTTCTGTTAGATGTAATCAAGCCCAAATCAACAAGACCAGAAGTCTTTTGTCTAGCATCTTTATCCTTTCTAGCAGCATCTCCTGTTATAAATTTCTTGTCCTTCAAATAATCATAATAACGAATTTGTAATTCAGTATTACCTTCCCACTTTTTATCTTTATTTTCAGGCAACTTAAAAAAATCGTCTATTAATTCTAGTTGCTTTTCAATCATATAATTAAATTTTTTCATACGAAAACTCGTTGTTCCTAAAGCCCAACAATAAGATGTAAAGTGTATTCTATTGATGTCTAAATCCATGATTCCATCTCCATTTCAAATAAATATTTCATAATATAATTTTATTATCGCATGTATCCAAGTTAACTACAATAGATAATCAAAAAGTATAGCTTATATTCTAAAATTTTCATAAAAAAGCTATAAGAAATAGATAATCTATTGCTCATAGCCTTTTTGTTATATTATTTATAAATCATTATTTGCACAATGAGCCTACTAAAAACCTCAAAATCCTTATTTTATCAGGATTTTGAAGCATAGAAATCTCTGTATCTTAATGATTTGGTAAGGTGTATGGCGCTATTAAGCACCATTTCGACCTTTTCTAGATTATCAAATGGCGGATTGGATATAAAACAATATAGATTAATATAATGCTGTATATCATCTCTAGAAAATCCAGGATGAGATCTTAGAAATCGTTTTAGTAAGTAACACTGCCTGTTTATGGGGTTTAATGGATTGTTTTTATCTTTGCATTTTTTTAGCTTATTCGCATCATATGATTCATCACTTAGTTTCAATTCTTTTATCAGAATCTTATGACTTTTTTCTTTGTCATGTATAAGATGCGATCCAGGCTTAATATGATTTATGAATGTGTTCTTTGTTTTCTTTTGGCATGTTTTTCCAAATCCCTCAACATGAGCATAAACATGATTGCCATCATATGCGATGCCGATGCATATTTGGTCTTTTGATAATCCTCTTAGTTTTTTGCCATCTTTAACAGTTTTATCAGATTCGACAACAGGATAGAATGTTTCATCAATATACACAGTTCCTTCAAGTACGACATCATCTTGCATGTCTTCAATAATATAAAAGAGTTTATATAGCAATATTTTGATGTTGTAAAGCTATTTTTGTTGTTCTTGGAAGTTAAATTGATACTTTCGTATCTGAAAATACCCAAACAGAATTCAATCCATTCGGATATTGCAATCTTGTGATTATCAAACATAGTTCCCGTAAGGACATTAAAATATCTCTTGCAGGTGTTGCAATAATATCTTTGAATACCATTTTTGGTAAAGCCTTTTTTCTTAAAATCAGTGGAGGCGCATCTTTTGCAACATGTCACTTCATAGGAATTAAGCAAGTCAGCCTCCATTGTTTCTTTGATAAAAGGGTGCTTATAATCATAGGAATTTAGATATTTGGATTTGATAAAAGTCTCCATAGGAGATAAGCTAGTATTGCAGTCCCATGGAGTTCTCTTTCTAGAATGATTCTTGTATTGAGTTGTCATATGTGGAAGTCCTCTCTGCTTAAGCGAACAGTTGTGCAGAGGACTTCCACATCACAATTGCACAGCTGCTCGCTTAAGCATAATTGCTAGTGCTTTTATCGCGCATTTATTATACTATTTACAGGCTCACTGTGCAAATAAAGATTTAATTATTTATTATAAATGAGAGTCTGCTTTTATGAATTCTATCACAGAAAATTCTATGTTATTCATTTCTTGAACCCATCTCATTTGATCTTTTTCTTTTAGTTCTTCATTGACATTTCTTTCTTCCATAAGTTGCTTTACTAACACATCATATCGATTATTCATCTGCTGATCCATTGATAATAGTTCATCATTTAACTTATTTTCCGCAAGTAAAGTCAGATAATGTGCTTTATAATTTTCTTTTAAATATTTCAAATACATTCGGCCAAATCGTGTTAAATTAGGCAATGATTCTTCTTGTTTTAGAACTGGAAATTCATAATCTCCTACTTGTTGGTACTTCATTTCTTTCATCTGATTTTCCTCCTAACGTAATTGTTCTCTCTGTCTTATTTTCTTCCATGCGATACGTTCGATGTTGATTAGCGAATTATATTAGCTAATTATTTTCAAATTAAATTAGTTATTTTTGAAGAAGATTTTTATAAATTAATTATGATAGTCAAATTATTTTAACTATTATATTTAAATTAT